>JAHFCH010000258.1 GCA_023249635.1 Fibrobacterota bacterium | reverse complement strand
CGGTCGACGCCGATGCGAGGGTCTGGGGAGGGGTGGTAAAGGGGAGGGACGCAAGGTTCAATCAACCGTGAAGCTTAGCGCTTCAAGGAGATCAATTCCTCGAGCAAGCTGTCACTGACGGTAATCACGCGGGCGTTTGCTTGATATCCGCGTTGTGTCGTAATCATGTCGGTGAATTCCTGGGCCAATTCCACGTTCGACAATTCCAGGGCGCCCGGCTTGATCACGCTCGAGCTCTGCTGGCCGGCGGCGCCGAAGATGGGGTCGCCGCTATTCGAGCTGGTGGTGTAGACCGAATCCTTGACCTTTTGCAAACCGCCGGGGTTGGTGAAGTCGGCGATCAGGATCTGGGCAAGGTGCTTATTGGTGCCATTGGTGAACGCGCCTGAGACGATGCCGTCTTCGCCGATGGAAATCTGGCGCAAGCGCCCCATGGTATAGCCGTCCTGGGACACCGCCGTGGCCGTGGTGGCCGAACGGAACTGGGTCAGGCCGGTGAAGTCGCGCGGTCCGCCTACCCCCAGGTGCAGGGTCACGTCGGGGGCGCCGTTCTTGGGATCGAATTCCAGGAAGGAACTGCCGTCGTCGAAGGTGAAGGACGATACCGAACCGTCCTGGCCGAAGGCGAGTTTGCCTTTCTGACCCTTGATGATGGTCTCCTGTCCCGACAGCTTCATTTCCCACAGCCATTGTCCCGGGGTATTGGTCGGGATGAAACTCATGGTGGCGGTATGCTCCTTACCGATGTTGTCGTACACGGTGATGGAGCTCTCCGCGACTAGCGTATCCGTAGCATCGCGCAGGGTGGTCGCGTTGGTGTTGGTATTGAAGAAGTTGGGCGACGGCTTGGTATTGTTCGCATCCGTCGCGCGGATGGCCACGTCGCGGATGGCGAATGCGGTTTCCGGTTGGCCGCGGATCACGATGGCGCCGTCCGGGATGTTATCGTCGCTGCCGCCCGCATTGAGCGAGACCGAAAGGTTGTTCTGGATGCTGCCGTCGCGGTCCGGAAGCTTGAAATTGTCCTTGATCTTGGCGAGGATGTCCGACATCTTGGTTCCGCCGGCGCCGGCTACGTAGGTAATCGCGGCCACGTTGGAAGCGGGGTTGCCGCCGATGGATCCGCTGAAGCTGATCTGGTCGCCCGGCTCCAGGCCCAGGTTGTTGCCGGAATTGTCGAAGAGTTCGCTCAAAGCATCGCCATTGTTGGCGGGTTCGCGCATCGTGTCGGTCACTACGCTTAAGCGGGTGGTGCCGGCTGCGATGGTGGTGGGCACCGCGAAGGCCTTGGTCACCTGTGGACCGGAAATCGGCCGGCTGCTGGTAACCTGGAGATTATTGATGGCCGCGGTATTTCCGTAGATGGTGAAGGCGCCGCGCGTCACGTCGGGAACGCCCACAGCTTCAACCGTGGTGCCCAGGCCGGCTCCCACGCCCGCGCTACGCAAAAAGGCAGTCATGGCGGCAGTCAGGTTTGCCACCGTAGTCGTGTCCGTAACGTTATAGGTGGTGGTGACCGAGGCCGCTCCATTGGTTGCCGAGAAAGTCAGAATGTCGCCGTTCTGCATGCCAAGGCTATTGCCCGCATGATCGGAAAGCCCCAGCAGGGTGTCCGCGTTCTCGGCGTGGTGCAGGAACTTCTGGGTATACAGCACGGAACCCTTGGCATTGGAATCGGAATCGAGATTACGCGCGAATTCCACTTCGGTCGAGGCCTTGGCCGGAGCCTGGTCGTTGAAGGGAACGCGGATGTTGCCGATCAGCGAACCGGATCCGAAATTGCCGCTGGTGTCCGCCAACTTGCCTTGCAGCACCATGCCGTTGGTGGGCAGCACCATCTGGCCGGTGGCGTCGAACTGGAACGCGCCATTGCGCGTGAAGTAGGTGCCATTGCCGTCCGACACGGCGAAATAAGCCTTACCTTCGATGGACAAATCGGTGATCAGGCCGGTGGATTCCAGGTTGCCCTGGCTCAGGCGAGTATCGATCGAGCCGATGTTCATACCCAATCCCACCTGCATGGGGTTGGTGCCGCCGCCGCCATCCACGCCGCGGGAGGCGCCTTGAAGCAGCTGGGAAAGCGATTCCTCGAAGGTGACACGGGAGGATTTGTAGCCGACGGTGTTCACGTTGGCGATATTGTTACCGATGGTGTCCATTCTCGTCTGATGGTTGCGCAGACCCGAAATCGACGCGTATAGGGACCTTAACATGGCTTAATCCTCCGATGCTTTGATGAAAATCTCATGCTCTGGCGTCCCTGCCGTACCGAATCACTTCGCAGCCACTGTCGTGGGCGCTTCGCCCACATGTTCGACCTGGTCGATGCTTACCGACTGGCCGCTCACTTCCAAGCGCATCCCGCTCTTGGCGAATGAGATTCCGGTGACCTTGCTCTCGAAATACGCGTATCCGGTGTCCGTTGCGCCGCTGCGCGTAGTCACCTTCAACGTATAGTTGCCGCTGGGGGCCTGGGTTCCATCCAGTTTAGTCCCGTTCCAGCTTACCTTATTGTCGCCATTCTGCTGTAAGGGCAGGGCGTTAACGATGGTGCCTTCGCTGTCCAGAATGGTGAGCACAGAAGCCTGCCCATCGTCGCTGTGCACGTTCATGTCCACTGCGCCTTTTTGGCCCGAAGTATAGGCGATATCCTTGGCGTTCACGCGGACGTACTTGCCCATCAGGTTGGTCGCCGAGGCGTTGCTGATGGCGGTGGAGCTGGCCGTCTGACCCGAGACCATGGATTCCAGCTTCTTGCCCAGATCCGAGATTGAGGTGTTGATGTTCTGGGTGCCTTCCAGGCTGGAGAACTGCGCGAGTTGCGCGACGAATTGCTGGTTGTCCTGGGGTTGCAGGGGATCCTGGTAGCGCATCTGGGTCACGAGCAGGGTCAGGAAGTCCTCTTTGCCGAGCTTCTTGGACGCGGCTTCGAAAATCTTGGTATCTCCGGTCTTGGACACGGTACTGTCGACCGATCCTCCGGAAACATCGGCGGTAACCTGGCGGCCGGCATCCTTCTTGGGGTTGAGGATGCTGGCGACGTCGGCGGTAATCGGGCTGGTGCTCATAAGGGTATCCCGGGTTAACCGATGTATTCCATGGTGTTGTAGCCCATACGGCGGCCCGTGTCCGATTCCGGGGCCGACTCGAAGGAGACGTTATCCCGGCCCGAGGCGTCCCCGCCTTCGCCGCCTTGGCCACGGCGATGGAAGAACGACTCCGAATTGCTTCCGTCGGGATTGAAGAGCGAAGAATGGCGCTGGTCCACGGATACCTCAAGACCTTGCAGCTTGATGCCTTGGTTCTCCAGGGAATCCTTGAGGGAAGAGAGATTGGCTTCCACCTGCTGGCGCACCGCGTCATTCTCCACGGCGATGCGGGCGGACATGCCGCCTTCCTTCATCTCCAGGGTGACGCGGACCTTGCCGAGATGCTCGGGAGAAAGCTGGATGCTCACCTCATCGCCGGCCTTGTGGGCCACGGCGGACATCTTCTTGGCGATTTGCTCAAGCAGTCCGGCTTGGGGCCCGGCCATCCGCGGTTCCATACCGTGCTGGATGCCGGAGCGGTGGTCCACCGTGCGGGCCTGCTCAAGGGCTTGGTTGAATTGAGGGCCGGTCGCGCCTTCCCTGGCGACCAGAGGTCCTTCCTTCCGCGCGGTGGCTTCCGCGTTTCCGGTTTGTTCCCCATTCCGGCCGAATAGATCGGCCTTGGCATCTTGTTTATCCCCGCCGGCCGCGTCGTGTTCCGAGGCGGCATGGACGGCACCCGCGGACTCGGCCACGGGATCGATATTGTCGGTTTCCAGGGACAGATCGGCGCCGGTATTGGCGGCGTCCCCGGAGTTCGGCGCGGCTTGCATCGCGGCGGTCTGCATCACGCGCAGGCGGTCGAGATCGGCCATCGGTAAGGGTTCCGTCCCGATGCTTTCGGTACGGGGCCGCACCTGGATTCCCTGCCATTCCTTGCGGGTGACGGTGGGCGCCTGGGCGGTGACCTGGGCTCCGGACATATCCGATCCGGCGACCTGCTTGAGGGTGTCGAGCCGGTTGGCGATCAGATCTGCCAGTTCGCGGCGGGAGAGGGGTTTTTCCTGGACCGCCGCCTGGGCTTTTCCGTCCTCAGCAGGCATGTCTTTGGCTTCGGTATCGGCGGCGACCGCGGGCTGGCCCGCGTCCTCATCGATCCCGGGGACTGCCGAGGCTGCGGCGTCCACGACCTGGGTTTCGACCATTTCCGGGGACTGCATGGCCTGCAGCATGCGCAGCATTTCCGCCAGGAAGGCGGGATCATTCAATTGCGCATCGTCGACTTCGATGCCCAGGTCCTCGAGACCCTTTTTGAGTTGGGCGGCGGACTTCGGGTCCAAAGCCGGGGCGGCCTGATCCTGTTGGTCATCGCCATTGTCGGCGGCGGTAGCGGCGGGTTGGGTCTTGGCAACTACGGCGTTTACGGAAGCGTCCGCGGCATCGTCATTCCGATCCGGGGCGGGACGCGCAGGGCGTGCCGGTTGCCCAGCACCCGCTTTGGCGGCCGATTCCTTGCGGGCGGTCTTGGCGACAGGGGCATCGGGTTTGGCGGCGGGCTTATCCTGGGTCAGGGACTTATGCGCGGTGGCGGCGGCGAGCTTGGCGCGGCTCTTCTCAACCTTGGCCTGAAAGGTACCGGGCGAGCCCTTGCCGGATTTGGCTTTGGGCGCAGTCGTTCCGGCAAAGGCGGTGGTGGGATCCACGGGCAGCAAATTCTGGACGGCCTTCCCCGATTTTGCCGACAGCTTCGCATCCGTGGGCTTGACGCCTTTGGCTTGCGCGTCTTCGCGGTTGTTCCGGAGCATATCGACGAGGTTCTGGACTTGTGCCATTTTTTCTCCGCTTCGATTCCAGTATGGGAGCCGCCCGCCTCAGGGCTTGGCGGCTTCCGGCTTCTTTTCCGTTTTTACGTCGTGCTTGACGGCCGTTTCCGGGGCCTTGGCGGCGGCGTCAGGCTTCAGGGCTGGCTGTTTGTCTTTGGTTTCCGCAACCGGTGCGGCCGGCTTTTGCGCGGCGGCGTCGGCCACGGGAGCGGCTGGCTTGGCTTCGGCCTTGGGGGCAACCGACTTCGGCGCCTTGTCCGGCGCGGCTTCGCCGTCATGGGTCTTTACGGGGTTTACCGTCTTGGTCTTACCGCCCAGTAATACGGTGATTTCCGCCGCGCGCTTAACATTGAGCGCGGCCAGCGAAGCCATCAGCTTGGAAGTGGCGCGGGTCTCAGGGATTTTCTTCAGGATGCGGACCACCATGGAGTTCTCGAGGCTGAGCAGGATGGGCGCGGCTTCGTCAGGGCGCATGCCGCCGTAGACTTCCGCCAGTGAGGCGATTTGCTTGTCCTGGGCTTCGGTGCTCTTGCCCGCCAGTTCTTCGATCTTGCGGCGGTGCTCGGCGATCTCGTCCTTGGCCTGCATGGTTTCCATTTTCAGGTTTTCCAGGCGCTCGGTTTCGCGGTTAAGCTCCGCTTCCTTATCCTTGATTTCGGCTTCCTTGAGTTCGAGGGCCTTGAAGGCCTTGAGCTGTTTGGCTTCGGTCTCTTCCTGCTTGGCCTGATCTTCTCCGGTGAAGGCGGTCTTGAGGCGTTCCTTATCCTTGCCATCGCCTGTTTCCATATGCACGACGCCGGTGGCCAACATGATCCCGATCAGAAGGACCGGGAAGAGGAAGATCGATACAAGGGAGATTCCCAGCAGATCTTTGAGTTTCATACGCGGTTCCGTTTCATGGCAACAAGCAAGTAATCGCAACCCGCGTGCCAATCCCGAATCGGCGCTAACGGAGGAAAAAACGCATGGGTACCGGAAGGATTTGCAGTCGCGGGCAAGGGCGCGCAGGAAGGATTTGCCACGCTCAGAAACCACTTTAAGTTCCACGCGATGTTGCGCGCACAGCAACGCATTCTTATCGCGAGCCCCGTTTTTCCCCGGGTCAGCGCTTACCTTTGGGTAAACACAACGACTATCGAGGGGGATGGTTGCCGAAATCCGTTTTCGTCTGGATTGCGCTTGCCTTCCAGGCGGGTTGGCCGCAAAAACTCGATTCCAATTGGATCCCGCTTTTCAACGGCAAGGATCTCAAGAATTGGTATGCCTACGTAACCCCGCCGGGAAAATCCCCGCAAAAATATGAGGATCCCGCACTAGATCCGGACGGCAGCTTCAAGCTATCCGGCGGGGTCGTCTCCCATGTCGTCGCTCCCGGGGCCAATCTGACGAACGGGTTCCTGGCGACGGATTCAGCCTACTCGCGCTACCAATTCCGGGTGGAATACAAATTCGGGGCGGGCTGCGCCGTCGGCGTCGATCCGAAATACTGCCGTAACTCGGGCCTGCTGTACCACATGGTCAAGGATGGCATCTGGGGCACCGGCATCGAATGCAATCTCTACTGGGATTGGCCCACCGCCACCGCGCCGCTGGGAGGCGTGACCTTCACGACGCAACGCCCGGACTTCGGGAACTTCCAGGCCGCGGCCGACAGCATGAATCGCTTTACCGTGGACGGGGAATGGAATACCATGGAAATCCGGGTCTGGGGCGATAGCGTGGCCCGGCATTTCGTCAACGGCCACCCGGGCGGATGGGTAACCGGCATCAAGGCTCCCGGAGGCGCCGTCTTGTCCGCCGGGCATATCGCTTTGCAAATCGAAGGCAACGACGTGTCCTTCCGCAATCCCATGATCCGGGACCTGGATAAGCCCGTTGACATCTTGGGTTGCACCCGTAAGACGGCACCTAATTACGATGCCAAGGCCACCAAGGATGACGGCTCCTGCGATGTCATCGGGATCATAGCCCCGGCCCGCCGCAGGCCGGCCGGATATCGCTTGCCTACCGCGCGGGGATTCACTGCCAACGGGCGCCGTGCCGCCGCCGTTAAATAGGGGTTAACCATGAGACTTTTGCTGGTTCTGTTCCTGGCCATGGCCGCGCTCGCGTTCGGGCAATACCCGACCTACCCGGGTTGCAATGATCTGAAGGATTCCGACTTCAAGGAAACCAAATTGCTCTCGCGCGCCGAAGATCCCTCCATGGACGAGCCCATGAAGATGGATTTCTACCAGGACGCGCAAGGCAACGTGAACATCTATTGGATCGAGCGGGGCGGGGCCATCAAGTATTACGACGCGGCGGCCAAGACCATGAAGCCGGTAGGGCATCTGGAGGTACTGTATACCACGGAATCGGGGTTGCAGGGCATCGCCCTGGATCCGGATTTCAAGTCCAACCGCCGTATCTTCTTCTATTGGGCTCCGGTGTCCCCCAAGGTATTCCGCATCTCCCGCTTCAATCTCAAGGCGGACAATACCCTCGACAACGCTTCCGAGAAGGTGATCCTGGACATCCCGGATACCCGCATCGGGCTCAACGTCCATAACGGGGGCGCGCTGCATTTCGACAAGCAGGGAAACCTGTGGGTTACCGTGGGGGAGCATGATCATACCTCCCACGAGCCCACCTATTACCATAACACCACCGATCCCGAGACCAGCGGCGAGGACGAGGCCCCGGACACGTATTCGCTTTACGGTTCACTGCTGAAAATCCATCCCGAGCCCGACGGTTCCTACACCATTCCCAAGGGGAATTTCGGGGAGTTCTGGAGCGCGAAATTCAAGTCGCAAGGCCGCAATGTGCTGTCCGCGAAATACGCCGATCCCAACCTCGTCCGCCGCGAGATCTACGTCAAAGGCTTCCGCGACGCCATGACCGTCCAGGTGGACAACAAGACCGGATGGGCCGTGGTTTCCGATTGCGGCGCGCAATGC
>JAHFCH010000257.1 GCA_023249635.1 Fibrobacterota bacterium | reverse complement strand
AGTCATGGGTATAGTGGCCCGAGCGATGGGATGGGGCCGATGCCAGGGGCCGCACAGGGATTTGCCGGCGCGAATATGAGCGCCCAATGGGTCAAGGACGGAGATGGAGCGGAGAAATTGATATTCCGACTCCCTCAGGAAAATTCGGGTGAAGGACTGGATCCCGAAATGATTGCGGGTAGTGACGATAACGGCGATGAACAAGAAGAGGATGATGGGGGTTTTAACTCGGAACCTGGTTCGGGCATGTCAGGATCAGACTTGGCTCGGTACGGTGCAACAGGAGGCCTGTCCGGACTAGGGATACCGACTCTGCCAGGTTTTCAGGTGCCCGCACCAGGACCTGGTTTGGGACAAGGTCAATTCGGGGCAGGATCATTTTCTGTCTCTTTAAGGGCGAATAACCCGAGACCAAATTCGTCATCGAGCATTTTTTGGCAGAATGTGTCCGGAAAGAAACATGGTCGACTCGATCGACATGTCGTTACTTTGAAGGGAGGCATCCAACCATACGGGAATGTACCGCGGACCCATTTAAATTATACTAGCGGAACCGGCTTTTTTAAATATGATCATGGTTTATCGCCAAGAGGCGGAACCTACCTACATTATTCCGCAATATTTATTCGCCGTTCAGGTGGAGCAATGATGGCATTAGGTGCTGTAACGGATGCTTATTCGCTAGCAACCTCATCAAATAAAGCATCGGAAGCGAGTCGAATTGCGGGTGGATGGGCAGGAGCATATTATGGCGCGCAATACTTGGGAACCCAACTTGCCGCTTACGGAGCCAGTTACGGTCCGTACGGCATCATGGCTGGAGGTTTGGCTGGATCAATTGGTGGAGGAGCGCTCGGGTATTGGGGGGGATCTTTGATGGGGAGCCTCTCCTATAGTGCAATTACATCGGGCGTATCATTCAATATTCCATGCATGGGCTACTAAATGAGTTCGAATAATTATGTCGGATTTGTACATGGTTTTCTTCCTAACATAGATCTCCTTTCCAAGGCGGCGAAACGCTTAGCCCTTCCATTCAGGTGTACTATTATCCTTGATAGAGGAGGGGTTGAAGACAATACGAATTTTAATCTGTCTATATATCAAGCAATTCTCGAAAGATTCTGGCAAACTTTCCAGCCATCAATGGCCCACGTAACGAAAGAAAAGGGGCCGGAAAAAAATTGTCTCTCAATAGAAGAAATATATGAACTGTGTCAATGGTCCGATCCGGACGATATGGAGCCGCTGGAAATGATCCGCTTCATAAGAGATGGCGTCACGGTTGGCCTGGTTGAGTCGGAGCCTTGGGCGAATTATGGTGGGCCAGGTCCATACGCGGACAATTACGGGCTGGCAATATTTACTAAGAAGGATCAGTTCGAGGAGATATATAAATCTGTCGCAATCGGATTGGACGCAATAGGTGCCAGAAAGGGGAAAATCCACGAAGGCGTTGAGAAGGAAACTATTAGCGTTTTTACAAGAATGATCTGGTTACTGGGGTAGTTACATCTGATACTAACCGAGGTTTTTTCCATGGCGGATACTTAGTCGCTGGTTGGAGTGGCGACTACGTCTGAGCTGAGCATGGTGGTCCGGGTGGCGTAACCGTTGGAAGTCTATCAAGCCCCACCGGGACAATGGCAGCAAGTTTCGCGGGTTCTCTCAGTGGTAGCATGGTCGGGTACTTTGGTGTGCTCAGTTCTGGGTTTAATGTCTTACTCATATACAGCGCCAGAAATAATGGCAAGTTATCCGAGAATGGGTTACTGATATGCCCGTATCCCGATTCCTTTGGCTCGTTAATGGGTACATGCCAAATATTGATCGTCAATCTACCCCCGCGAAGAACGCAGGGTTGATATTCCGAAGTTCCATTCTTTTCGATTCCGCGAATATCAATGAAGATTATCAATTTGACATTAAGACCTATTCGGTCCTATTGAGAACCCTTTGGGAAAAATTCCGTCCGGATGAGGTTGTGATTTTCGACCATGAAACAACCGCATCATATTCGACTTCGGATGAATTTGTGAATAAATCGTGTTCGAAGGTAATCAGCGGTTCCGAGCCAGTTGAACTTTCTGAATTCAGGAAAAGGGAGAAAATAATAGCGACCCTTGAATATGAGCCATGGATCCGGTTTGGAGGACCTGAACCGTATAATGATTGCTATGGACTCACTTTATTCACGAGTTCTGAAATGTTTGAAGATATCAAAGAAACGGTAAACCTTTCTTGCAAGGAAACCGGCGCAATTTTAAAGGGTGTTTTTATCGGAAATAAATTTGAAACGGCGGATTTCATCACCAAAATGAAACGACTGTGGTATAGAGGTTTCTAGTTGATCCGATGCAAAAAATCGTCCGGTTTCAAATTTGGATTTACCTGTTCGTCATCATAGGCGAGTATGCCGGGGCATCGAATTTCCTTGCCCGAATTGAGCGAAGTGGATGGCCCCACGAAATTACCGTGCCTCTCGTTCGACAAGCCTTTACGTTCTTATTTTCGACCGCATTTTCGCTGGTCGTATTGAGCGCTCGTCTTTCACTCACGTCCCAAGGATATTCCGGATTCATCGGAATTACTTGGCGTGGGAAAACCGTGAAAATGTTGCACCAATTTCCACTAAGAAATTGGCGGGGCAGCTTAGTGCATTTGGAATTCGGTTGGCCATTTTATCCGATGGTTATAGGCGAAAGCCGGAACCAATTCCCGGTAGTATTTCGATTCTTCACCACCGACTATCGCGGAGTATGCGAATACATACTCAAGTATGGATTGGAAGCGAAGATAGACGACAGAACCCTCGCGCACTTGAAAAAAATCAGCGGCGGGTAATCCTCTATTAATGATTTGGAAATAGCCGGACCAGTACTTCTGGGCTTGCGAGGAGCGATTAGGACAAAACAAACGTCTTCCGCGCAGCTACGGTAACTATGGCGAGGACCCTCGCTAAATCTGACCATCGGCTGTTTTATGGTTATTTTATTAAACCATGCCCATAGCCATCCAGGATATCCCCGCCCTCCTCAAGAAATTCCAGCTGGAAGTCTCCAAGGTCATCGTAGGCCAGGATGAGGTGCTGGAAAAAATCCTCATCGCCCTGCTCTGCCGCGGGCATGTCCTCCTCATCGGCGTTCCCGGCATGGCCAAGACCACCATGGTCACCAGCTTCGCCCAGGCCCTTTCCCTGAAAACCAACCGCATCCAGTTCACGCCCGATCTCATGCCTTCGGATATCCTGGGCAGTGAAATCCTCCAGGAGAACAAAAGCACCGGCTCCCGGGAACTCGTTTTCATCCACGGCCCCGTTTTCACGCAAATCCTTTTGGCCGACGAGATCAACCGGACCCCGCCCAAGACGCAGGCCGCGCTATTGCAATCGATGCAGGAAAAGATCGTGACCGTTTTCGGCCGCACGGAACGCCTCGACGAGCCTTTCATGGTTTTGGCCACCCAGAATCCCATCGAACAGGAAGGCACCTATCCTTTGCCCGAAGCGCAATTGGATCGATTCCTGTTCGCCTTGCAGTTGGAATACCCTTCTTACGAGCAAGAGCTGGCCATCATCAAAAAGCATACGGGCAAGATTACCGAGAAGATCGAGCCCGTATTGGATAAAAACCAAATCATCGAGTTGCAGGATATGGTGATGTCCATGTCCGTTTCCGAACACGTATTCGAATTGGCGGTGAAGCTGGTGCGCGCGACGCGGCCAACCCCTGACAATGCGAATAAAGAAGTGACGAAATATGTCAAATGGGGAGCCGGACCCCGTGCTGTCCAGTTTCTCGTCCTTGCTGCCAAAGCCCGCGCCTTGATGCATGGCCGGCCTACCCCGGTGGAAGAGGATATCCGTTCTATCTTCAAATCCGCGATGAATCATCGCGTCTTGCTGAATTTCCAGGCGGAAGCGGAGAATCTTACTCCCAACAGCATTCTCGATATGCTCCTCAAAAAAGCCTGATTCTGTTTCGTTTTCAAACCGGGTGATCGGCGTCATGTTACATGGCCCGGATTTTGATTATCTACTCCGATATGAAGACATTCGCATCCGCCTCCGACAAAAATCCGAAAGATGAATTTCTCGCTCTGTATTACCGCGAGATCAGCAAGACCAAACCGCTGACATCAGCTGAAGAAGCTTCCCTTGCCAAGCGCATTCGTGAAGAAGATCGCGATGCTTTGAACCAATTGATCCGGGCCAATTTGCGTTTCGTCGTTTCCGTATGCCGCAATTACCAGAACCAGGGTTTGCCGCTTGCCGATTTGATCAACGAAGGCAATCTCGGTTTGATCCGCGCCGCCAAACGTTTCGATGAGACCCGTCAATTCAAGTTCATCTCCTATGCCGTATGGTGGGTGCGCCAATCCATCCTACAAGCCTTGTCCGAACAAGGTCGCTTGATCAAGTTGCCCACCAGCCGCATCGGAAAACTATCGCGTATCCATAAGGCCGCAGCCAAGCTGGAACAGAAGCTGGCCAGGCCCGCAACGCCGCAGGAGATTTCCCAATCGCTGGAAATGGAAGTCACATCGGTGATGACGAGCGTGGAGATGGGCCATATCCCCATCTCCCTCGATGCTCCCATGTCCCGGGATGAAGAAACCGGTTTAATGGAAACCTTATCTTCGGATCTGGATAATGGTCCGGATATTTCCCTGGAACGATCGCAGATGAATGCGGACGTATCGCAAGCTTTGCATTCCCTGCGTCCCAAGGAAGAAGCCGTCTTGAAAATGTATTTCGGGATTTATCCCGAAGTGCCCAATTCCCTGGAAGAGATCGGGTATCGCCTGAACATCACCCGCGAGCGGGTACGGCAGATCAAGGAAAAGGCCTTGTCGAAACTGAAGCATGCTTCCCGCAGCAAGCCTTTGTTCTCACACCTGGCATTGAACTAAGCCTTGAAGTGAACATCGGGCCAACGAGGATAACCCTATTTATCCCGTGGGAAGATCACGAAGAACCTGGGTCAAGAATTTATCACTTGCCTCGGTGTGGATAAAAAAGGTTTTTCTTTGGCACGGATCCCGTGATCGGAAATCCGCCTCTCCGGAGCCCTCAGGCCCGGTTAGCGGGGTGGATCGGAATCACGGGTCTCCTTGCCGGGGAAAAACAGCTTGCCAGGCTTCCTAAACCTGCGAGAGCAGGGCTCTGCATCCGACTTCCTCCTGCTTGCAGCCGATCGTCCGTCCATCTTTCCACATGTGTCTTCTTCTATTCTTACTGGTTTTATATTGATCCAGGAATAGGAATAGACACGTGGGTAAGCGGTGAAAACTTGGATTTTCAGTTTTAAGGTCCTGGATGGCAGCGGCTTATAACAATTCCGGAAAAGTGGATGGGTTGGGGAAACCGGGTAAGGTTTCCCCTACGCATAACTGTGGATTGATGGGGAAGACCGATTTTACACAGCTATCCACAAGTTGTGAAAAGAACGCAGCTGAAATCCGAGTTTTAAACAGTTTTCTGTGGGTATCAGTTGAAAACAAACCGATTCGAGAGAGATATCAACAAGAAACCCATACCTTGTTGAAAAGAATCGTTTCCGGATTGAATGTTGAAAACCTATCTGTGTGCATTGGAAGTCACTTTCAATAGTCTAGTTTTGTGATTTTTCCCCTGTTCCCCTAAACCAATGAGGCATTCTATGCGGAAATTAGGCATCCTTGGCATCACCCTTTCTCTCATGGCCTGCGGCGGCGGGGGTGGAAAACGCGTTTATTTCGGCAATCTGGAAGACGGCGCGAATGTAGAAAGCCCTTTTAAAGTGGAAATGAAGGCCGAAAACCTGATCGTGGAACCGGCCACCATGGGAGTCAACGATGGCCATGGGCATTTCCATATCATCGTGGATGCTTCCCTGGCTTCGCCTGCAGAACCCATGAACAAGGATGAAAAACACATCCATTACGGGAATGGTCAAATGGAGGCCCTCCTGGATTTGCCGGTAGGTCAACACACCCTGATTTTGCAATTCGCGAAAGGGGATCATGTCCCCTATGATCCGCCCGTTTATCAGCAGATCCAGGTCAACGTTACCAAGCAGAATGCGGTAGATACGACCAAGGCGGCGGAAGCGCCGAGAGCGGATACCCTCAAGGCGGCGGTCCTGCCGAATGCGGACACGACTTTGGGGGAAAAAGCGGATTCAGCCGTGAAGGCGGCCGCGGCCGCTAAGCCGGCTAAACCAGCCAAATAGGCCTGCCAGCACAACCGTCAACGCTAGGCACAACCCCACCAGGCGGTAGAACGCGGCGGGATGATACTGCAGATCGATCCGTCCCAGGTTCCCGGTAAGCGGCAAAGCCAGGAAATGCTCCCGGGTTTCCAGGGGCCTACGCCAGGCCCCGGTCCCTTCGCGGTAGCGCCATTCTTCCGCGAAGCGTTCCCGCACCAATACCGTATCCCCCATGTTACCCTGGCCCATGATCTCCAGGGTTCCGTCCCGGGGCTCCCGGACGCATAGGCCCGCATAGCCGGAGAATCCCGCTTCGCAGGCGGTGGCCGCGGCCGCGCGTTCCGGGACCAAGGCGATGCGCGGTTTCCAATCCTTCAATTCATAGGCGAGCACCTCGCCGAAACGCCCCAACGCCGCCAGGGAATCCCCCAAACGCTCGTTCAGAGGGATGTTGCTGAACAGGTAGCGCGCCGATTTCCCCGCCGGCGTCGTCGCGGGATCCCATTGCCAGATGAGCGGAAGATGCGCGTCCACGTGCCGGTACCCGAACACGGCATGGATGCCGTAGGTCAGCGCGGTTTTTTCCCTTTCCAGCAAGGCGAAATGGGAGACGGGATCGTTGTGCATCTGCCACATTTCCAGGCCGGGATATTCCAGGTAATGGCTGACGCGCCAAAAGGGCCGGGTGGCTTCGTCCAGTATCCGGGCGCTGGCGGGGGCCTCGCGATAATATTCGCGCGGGAACAGGTAGAAATGATCCCAGTGCAGGCGCAGCAGATCGGTGGTGAGCACCAGGAAAAGCACGGCCGGAGCGTAGCGGTAGCCTCGCCCGGTGCGCCAATGCTGATCGGAACGCGTGCGGGCGAACCACCAGGCGGCCGCCGCGGAGAGGGTGAGGAAAAGGAAATCCTGGGAGGCCTTGCCGATGAGAACCGCCATTTTATGGGCGTAGTCCTTGGCGGGGTCCAGATGCTTGATATGTTCCAGCGCGCGTAGCAGGCCCGCCAACACGCCCGGAATCAGGCCCAGGGCCGCCAAGGCCAGGGCCATGCCGCCGCATACCCATACCGCACCGGCCAATCCCGTGCGGCCCTGGGGCCGTCCTACCCAGCGTTGGAACCCGTGCCCGGAAAGGGCCGCGAAGCCGAACACGAATAGGATGAGGTAGCGTGCCGGACGACGGAAGTTGTTGAGCACGGGCACGTGGTAAAGGATTTGGCTGGCCCCCAGATGCGCGCCGAAGGCAAGCCAAAGCCCCAAGGCGGCCACGATCCAGAGCAGGCGCAGATCGCGGCGGGCGCGACTCGGCGAGGCGAAGAGACAGAAGAACAGGCCCAGGCCGCCGGAGTACACGAAGACTTCGCCCCAGACTTCGCCGCCCCACCACGAGGCGTTGGCGGGACTGCCCAAGGCATGGGGTGCGGCCAGGGAGAGCAGGTGCAGCGGGCGCATGCCGCCGGTGGCGAACTTGTCGAATTGGAAGACACCCTTCTCCAGTTTTTCCGCGGCATCGGCTTTGGCAGCCGCGGAGGCTTCTGCAGCGGTGGCCGATTCGCCGGCCTTGCCGCCTTCCCAGGCGGTGCCGTCGAAGCGATCGGTATGCTCGACCAGGCCCACGAATGGGATAAG
>JAHFCH010000056.1 GCA_023249635.1 Fibrobacterota bacterium | reverse complement strand
AGGGTGATGGCATTGATGCCGTTGGCGCGGGGGCGCGAAAAGGATTCCAGCGAGAACTTGTTGATGATGCCGTGCTCGGTGACCAGCACCAGGTTGCGGGCGTCCTCGAAGTCCTTGACGGGTACGAAGGCGGTGACCTTCTCGCCTTCCTGCAGGTTGATGAAATTGACCAGGGCCTTGCCCTTGGAGGTGCGGGCCGCTTCGGGCAACTCGTACACCTTGAGCCAATGGCAGCGGCCCATATTGGTGAACACCAGGATATAGCTGTGCGCCCACGCGATGAAGAGATGTTCGACGAAGTCCTCTTCTTTGAGGCCGGTAGCCGAAATGCCTTTACCGCCGCGGCCCTGCGTCTTGTAAGCGTCCGTACCGATGCGCTTGATATAGCCGGTATGCGACACGGTCACGATCATGGGCTCGTTGGGGATCAGGTCGAGATAAGTGATGTCGTCCGCCGCGTCTTCGATGACGGTACGGCGCTCATCGCCGAACTTCTCCACGATCTCCTTGAGTTCGTTCTCGATGATGGCCATGCGGCGGCTTTTGTTGGCCAGGATGTCCTTGTAGTCGGCGATGGCGATGGTGAGTTCCTTGTACTCCGCCTCGATCTTGTCGCGTTCCAGACCGGTCAGGCGCTGGAGGCGCATCTCCAGGATGGCGTCCGCTTGGCGATCGGAAAGGCCGAAGTTTTCCATCAAGCCGGCTTTGGCGACGTGGGCGTCGGCCGAGGCGCGGATCAGCTTGATGATCTCGTCGATATGGTCCAGCGCGATGCGCAGTCCTTCCAGGATATGCGCGCGCTCTTCGGCCTTGGCCAATTCGAACTTGGTGCGCCGCTCCACCACTTCGTGGCGGTGCTCGAGGAAGTAATGGATCATCTCGCGGAGGTTGAGCGTGCGCGGGCGTCCCTGCACCAGGGCCAGGTTGTGGATGGAAAAGGTTTCCTGCAACTGGGTGTGCTTGTAAAGCTGGTTCAGAATAATATCCGGGAACGCGTCCTTCTTGAGCTCGATGATGATGCTCATGCCGTCCTTGTCGGACTCGTCGCGCAGGTCGGAGATGCCTTCGATGATCTTGTCGCGAACCAGGGCGGCCATCTTCTCCAGCAGGTTGGATTTGTTGACCTGATAGGGAATCTCGGTGACCACGATGCGGTTGCGGTTGTTGGTCATCACCTCGACATGCGACTTGGAACGCACCAGCAGCTTGCCGCGGCCGGTGACGTAAGCGGCCCGGATGCCATTGCGACCGTGGATGATGGCGCCGGTGGGGAAATCCGGGCCGACCACGTGGTTGCACAGATCTTCGACGGAGATGTCCGGGTTGGCGATCATGGCGAAGCAGGCGTTCACGATCTCGCGCAGGTTGTGCGGAGGCATGTTGGTGGCCATGCCCACCGCGATGCCGGTGCTGCCGTTGACCAGCAGGTTGGGGAAGGCGGAAGGGAGTACGGTGGGTTCGGTGAGGGACGAATCGTAATTGGGGACGAAGTCGACGGTCTGCTTCTCCAGGTCCTGGAGCATCATCTCGGCGAACTTCTTCATGCGCGCTTCGGTGTAACGCATGGCCGCGGGCGGGTCGCCGTCGACCGAGCCGAAATTCCCCTGGCCGTCGACCAACGGGTAGCGCATGGAAAAATCCTGCGCCATGCGGACGATGGACTCGTAGATGGCCGAGTCGCCGTGCGGATGGTACTTGCCCATCACCTCGCCTACGATGTTGGCCGACTTCTTGTACGGCCGATCCGAAGCCAGGTTGATGTTTTCCATGCCGTAGAGGATTCGGCGATGCACGGGCTTGAGCCCGTCCCGCACGTCCGGAAGGGCGCGGGCCACGATGACGGACATGGAATACTTCAGGTAGGAGGTTTTCATCTCCTCTTCGATGAAGGTATTCACGATTCTGCCGTGTTCGGGCGCGGGTACCGTTGTCGTCATGCCTTCTCCTCAATCGTACAGGAACTTGTCATAGGGAACCCCAATCGGCCTGGAAAGCGGCCACGCGGGCGGCTTCGGCCCCGTCCGATTGGCCCACTTGCAGGGGGGTGATGGATATGCGGCCGTGGGCCAGGGCCCAATCGTCCGTACCCTCGCGGAAATCGGCTTCGGGCTTGTAGCCCAACAGACGGAATTCGGTGAGGCCGTGTTCGGTACGGATGGCTTCGTAGCTGTCCCGGAACATGACCGTGCTCATGCTCGTCACCGAGGTCCCGGCGATTTCACCAGGCGCGCAAGGCGGAAAGTTGACGTTCCAAAGCCCGACCGTACGGCCATCGCGCGACCGCTGAGGTAACAGGGCGGGCTTGCGCAACAGGCGTAGCAGCCAGTCCACGGCATGGCCCAGGCGATCCGGAGCATTCTTCCATACCGAGACGGCGATGGAGGGGATACCCCACATGGCCCCTTCGCGGGCGGCCGCGACCGTGCCCGAGTAAACCGCGCTCATGCCCGCGTTCTCGCCCAGGTTGATGCCGGAAAGGACCAGGTCGATTTCGGTGGCCTTGAAAAGGTGGGCCACCGCGAACTTGACGCAATCGCAGGGGGTGCCGAGCACCTCGTATTTGGGGTAGGGGGAGGCCGAATCGGCTTTGAAGGCGAGGCGTTTTTCCAGGCCATGGGTAAAGGCTTGGGACATGCCGCTTTGATCGGTGGCGGGGGCGGCCACGAGCACTTCATGCTCCCGGTGCAGCGCGTCCGCCAAGGCGGTCAGGACGGGGCTGCGGATGCCGTCGTCATTGGTGATGAGAATCTTCAAATGACGTCCTCTGAGGCAGTAAAAAGTAGCAAAAAAGAGCTATTTTTCCGAGCCTTATCCCATACCCAAGGCCCCCTCGCGCATGAATTCCCCGACCCAACCGAAGCCCACCTCCGCCGCGCCGTTACAGGCGCCCAAAGGCACCCGTGATTTCTATCCGGAGGAGATGCGCATCCAGAACCACCTGTTCGATGTGTGGCGCAGGGCTTGCCTCGATTTCGGGTTCGAAGAGTACGAGGGTCCCACTTTCGAGCACCTGGAATTGTTCACGGAAAAGTCGGGCCAGGAAATCGTCACCCAGCTGTACAACTTCAAGGACAAGGGCGACCGCGACATCGCCCTGCGCCCGGAAATGACCCCCACCCTGGCCCGGATGGTCAATCAGAAGGGCAATAGCCTGAAGCTGCCCCTGAAATGGTTCTCCCTTCCGCGCCTGTTCCGCTACGAAAAGGCCCAGCGTGGACGTTTGCGCGAGTTCTTCCAGCTGAACATGGACATCATCGGCTGCGAGGGCGTAGCCGGCGAAGTCGAACTGCTTTCGGCCATCATCGAAATGCTCAAGGCGTTCGGCCTCACCTCAGAGGATTTCTCGGTACAGGTTTCTAGCCGCCGGCTTTTGTCCGAATTCCTGGATGGCCAGGGAGTGCTTCCGGAGAAGAAGAATTCCGTGTACGCGGCCCTGGACAAGCGCGCCAAGATCGGACCGGATGCCTTCCGCGAAATCCTTTCCAAGGAAGGGCTCAGCGGGGCCAACATCGACGCCATCGAAGCCTTCTTTAAATGCAAAAGCCTGGAAGACCTGAAACCGTTCTTGCCCGCGACCGCTTCCACCGGCCTGGGCGAGTTGGAGCGATTGTTCGCCTACATGCGGGACCTGGGCTACGCGGGATTCGTGAATCTCGATCTCTCCGTGGTGCGCGGGCTGGCGTACTATACCGGCGTTGTTTTCGAGGTCTACGATAAGGCCGTAGGCCTGCGCGCGGTGGCCGGCGGCGGACGCTACGATAACCTGCTCGCCAGCCTGGGCGGCATCCCGCAAACCGGGGTCGGCTTCGGCATGGGCGACGTGGTGCTGGCAGAACTCCTGAAGGAAAAAGGCCTGATGCCCACGGGCCGCGAACCCCTCGATTATTACCTGGTCGACGTGGCTCCCGGTGAAGACAAGCTGCCCAAGCCCACGTTGTTGCAATTGGCCCAACGCTTGCGTGCCGATGGCCGTCGCGTTGGCTATGCGCTTTCGGGAGAGAAGTTCAAGAAGCAGATGACCCAGGCGAATGACCAAGCCGCGAAGCGGGTGCTGTTCTTCGGAAGCGATAAGGCAAGCGGAGAGAATTACGAGATCAAGGATTTGTCGAGCGGAGAGCAGAGGGTCTGCGGGTTCGACGACCTTTGAAAAAGGTTTAAGGTCTAAGGTTTAAGGGTAACAGAAAACCAGACCGGGCCTAAATGACCAACCCACCTTAAACCTTAAACCTCTCCCTAAACCAGAAAAGCCAACCGAGAAAAAATATGTCCGACCCATCTTCATACGACGGCCGCCAATCCCACATTCCTACCATGCCTTTGCCGGAAATCGAGACGTGGGAATTCCTCTACCCCGGGAGCGACACGACCCTGGAAGTCTCCGTCCCCGAGTTCACCTGCATTTGTCCCAAAACCGGGTTGCCGGACTTCGCCACCCTGGTAGTGACCTATGTGCCGGGCAAAACCTGCCTGGAACTGAAGAGCTTCAAGGAATACATCCTCAGCTACCGGGACCTGGGCGTATTCCATGAGCACGTGGTCAACCGCATGCTCGCCGATTGCGTCAAGGCCTGCGCGCCCAAGCGCATGGAAGTGAAAGGCGTTTTCAATGCGCGGGGCGGTATCCAGACTACGGCCGTGGCGAAATACGGGTTTTAGCGCCATTTTGTCCTCGATAGGGGCGTAAACGCTCGCTTTTCTTGACATTTCCGATAGTTTTCCTTACTATAAGGTAAGGAAAACTGGGGGCGATATGCCATATTCAACACTGACATCCAAAGGTCAAATCACCATTCCCAATTCCATCCGGAAGCGTTTCCATTTGCGTGCCGGAAACCGGTTGGAGTTTCGGATCACTAAGGAAGGGGATATCAAACTTTCACCCGTTTCCCTTTCGGTCGACCAGGTATTCGGGATGTTACGGCGGCCCGGAAAAGCCGGTCACACGATAGAAGAGATGAATCGGTCCATCGGCAAACGCTTTCGCGACCAGGGATGAAAGCGCTCGACACCAATGTGCTTGTCCGGTTCCTGACCGGGGACGATCACGCGCAATCAACCAGGGTCGCCGTATTGTTCCGCGGGGCCGAATCGACCGGGGAGCGATTCCACGTAAGCAGCCTGGTTGTACTCGAATTGATATGGGTCCTTGAATCCCTCTATAAATACCGCCGTGAAGAAATCCTGACAGCGGTCGGAAATATGTTGGCCTTACCCGTACTCTCTCTTGAGGGGCCCGATGTTATCGAAGGGTTTCTCGGCGCGGCGGAAGGCTCCAAGGCGGATTTGTCCGACATCCTGATCGGATTTTCTTCCAAAGCCCAGGATTGCGAAACCACTTTGACGTTCGATAAAAAAGCGGCCAAGGAAACAGCGCTTTTCCGTCCCCTTACCTGAGCGGATTCATTCCTTTTCCCTACGAAAATCCGTTGTTCCTGCTCAATATCCAGTTGGCGGGGCGGCATCCAGACGACCGCAGTTGCTCGGTATGGGTAGAAGAAAAAAGGGGTTTAAGGTCTAAGGTTTAAGGAAAACCGGAGAATTCCCCCTTAAACCTTGAACCTTAAACCTTTCCCCCCGAATTCCTATCTTTCCCAGTCCGTCAAGAAGGGATACGTATCATGCCGAAGATCCATAATTTCAGCGCCGGACCCAGCATCCTTCCCCGCCAGGCCATGGAAGCCGGCTCCCGCGCCTGCCTCGATTTCAACGGAACCGGACTCTCGTTGCTCGAGATGTCGCACCGGGGCAAGGAGTTCATCGGGGTCATGGACCAGGCCATCTCCCTGGTCAAGGAGCTGCTCGGCGTCCCTTCCGGATATTCGGTCGTGTTCGTCGGCGGCGGCGCCAGCCTGCAATTCGCCATGGTGCCTTACAATCTTTTGGACGAGGGAGAGACCGCGGCGTATCTGGATACGGGCACTTGGGCCAACAAAGCCATCAAGGAAGCCAATCTGTTCGGCAACGTGAAGGTCGTAGCTTCGTCGAAGGACGCGAATTACAACTTCATTCCCAAGGGATACGCGATTCCCGCGGATGCGAAGTATTTCCATTGCACGTCGAACAACACCATCTTCGGCACGCAGATGCAGCACTTCCCCGAATCGCCCGTCCCCGTGGTGTGCGACATGTCCAGCGACATCTTCAGCCGTCCCGTGGACGTCTCCAAGTTCGGCCTCATCTACGCCGGCGCCCAGAAGAACATGGGCATCGCGGGCTGCACCATGGCCATCATCAAGAACGACCTGCTCGGCAAGGTGAAACGCAAGATCCCCTCGATGCTGGACTACAAGATCCATATCGAAGGCGAATCGATGTACAACACGCCTCCGGTGTTCCCGGTTTACCTGGCCATGGAAACCCTCAAATGGGTCAAGCAGTTGGGCGGCGTGAACGCCATGCAGAAGCGCAACGAGGAAAAGGCCCAGCGTCTGTATACCGAGATCGACGCCAACCCGCTCTTCAAGGGCACCTGCGCCAAGGAAGACCGGTCGCGCATGAACGTATGCTTCGTGATGGAAAAGCCCGAGCTGGAAGATGCGTTCAACAAGGCCGCCGAGGCCGCCAACCTCTCGGGCCTCAAGGGCCATCGTTCGGTGGGCGGTTTCCGCGCTTCCATCTACAATGCCCTGGAGCTGGAGAGCATCGACGCCCTGGTGGCGGTGATGCGCGACTTTGCCCGCAAGCATGGCTAGACCCGGCGCGGTGCGCGCCTTGATCCTGGGCTTGGGCGCCTCCGCCGCAATCGCGGTGGAGGGCCAGGCCACGGATTCATCGGCCGCCATTCCGCGCAACGATTCCGCCTCCGTTTCCGATACCGTCCGACGCATCTCGGCTGACAGCCTTACACCGCTCATTCATCGCAGGCTTCCGAACGCATGGGACAGCGGCAACCGCCCACCCTTTCCGGGCGCCCCGCTGCTAATCACCCTACCTGCAGCCGATTTCCCGTATTCATTGCAAGGCGGGTTCCAGTCCTTGAGCATGCGGCAGACCCTGATGCTGAATGCGGGCGCGACCCAATTCGGGGATCAGACGATCGCCTGGCTCTGGTACGGAAAGACCGGTTTCTGGCCTACCGTCGGGCGCATCGGCAGCGAGATTTCCTTCGTGTACCTCTTCACCTATTTGCCTCCCGGCGATGCCTGGTTGCATGAAGAATGGCATCGCGCCATGCTTACCCGCCGCGGCATGGGCAGCTACGATGGCATCTACCATTGGGACATCGGCGCGGGCATCATCTCGGTCGATCACGTCGAAGACGCGGACCTCGCGGCGCTTAAGGACCGGCATCCCGCCGAGTTCACGAGGCTTTCCGAAGCCGGGGCCGAAGGCGAAATCGAGTCCGTACGCCTGATGCGCCGCCGGAATTTCTTCCTCGGGCGTCCCTCCCAATCCGATGCTTTGGGCTGGTGGGTATCAGGTATCGGTACCACCGCTTACTTGTGGGCGTGCACCAACGCCGACGAAGACGGGACCTTGCGCGATGCCAATCAGCGCGAGAAGAACGTGAGCCAGCGGGATTTCACGGGACTGGATTTCCGCGCCTGGGTCCACGATCTGCGCCGGCCGGATGAGAGTTATGCCGCAGGACCGCGCGGACGTACCCACCCGGCCGGATCCGGGTTCGATCGTTACCTGCTTGATTCGGATCTCACGCCCGGCGAAAAGACCTTCCTCAAGTGGCAGGCGGGTTTGTCGATATTGAACCTGATGAGCGGAGAGCATCTGGGAATCGATTGGATGCCCGGAAGCAATCCCTGGACGGGATCGGGATACTTGTGGAACTTCGCGCTGACCCATCACCTCACTTCCTTCGGGTATACCGTCGGGGGAGAATTCCTGGCCCGCCAGGGCAAGGCCAATTGGGTGTTCACCGTCGATGGCTTACTCAATGCCAAACTGTTCCTTCCCGCCTTGGGCGCGGAACTGTTCCGCTATCCGGTAGCGCTGGGCCGTAAGCAAGTCTATCTCTCCGGAAACCTCTCGGCTTGGCTGCAGCCCGAGGATCAACTGTTCCATACCAGCTCGGTCGAGCCGGGGGCCATGGCGTTGGCAGGCGCGGCGGTACCGCTCGGGCAATACCTGGAATTCTTCGCGGAAGCCGACGCCAAGACCGCGGGTTGGGTGGCCGGTAACGCCTACCTGGATGCAGCGCTACAGGCCCGCGCGGGGTTGCAGCTCCGTTTATAGCCGGCGGGGGCCCGTCTTCCGGGACCCGGTCGTATCGGCCTAGGTAGCTTCCAGGTTACCCAAGTAGCACGTTATCGATCAGCCGGGTTTTTCCGTAGAAGACGGCGAGGGCCAGTACCGCGGGACCATCAAGGGTATCGATGGGGGCCAAGGATGCTTGCGACACTGCCTCGATATAATCGATGCGGGTAGGCGACGAAGCCTCTATTTCCCGACGCATTCCGTTGGTAAGCGCGGCTGCGGAACGCTCACCTTTTTCCCACGCCGATTTGGCCGTGAACAGCGCCTTCGAAAGCGCAGTGGCGCGGGTTTTCTCGTCCGGATTGAGGTAGACGTTCCGCGAGCTCAAGGCCAGCCCCGAATCCTCCCGCACCGTGGGTACGATGCGTAGATCCAGGTCCAAGGACATGTCGCGCACCATCTTCTTGAGGATCAGGGCTTGCTGGATATCCTTCTGGCCGAACCACGCCCGGTGGGGCTGTACGATATGGAAAAGCTTGAGTACGACCGTGGTGACGCCCCGGAAATGCCCGGGACGCGAGGCGCCGCAAAGGTATTTGTCCAGCCCCGCCACCTCCACGTAGGTAGAGAAATCCGCGGGATAGAAATCCGCGGCTTCGGGAGCGAGGATGGCGGCCACTCCGGCTTCGGAGCACAGTTTCGCATCGGCTTCGAACGGGCGGGGATACCGGGAAAAATCCTCGCTGGGCCCGAACTGGAGCGGGTTCACGAATATGGAAACCACGGTATCGGAATCGGCCGATCGTGATTCGGAGGCCAGCCGCATATGACCTGCATGCAACGCGCCCATGGTGGGTACGAAACCTACCGAGCGCCCGCTGGGAAGGGCTTTGCGCCAGTCCCGATATTCCGCTATCGTCCTGAAAATCTCCATGCCCCAAAACTAGCAAACCGGGGGGATGCGACCTCCCGTGTGGGCCATGGTAACGTCCAGGTTCAGCAGGGGAATGCTAAAACGGGCCCGACACCGGGAGGGATCGCCCCGGCCGGGAGGGAAACTCGCGACCTGCGACGCCACCCTTGGCTATAGATTAAATGGGCCCGGGTGGTGGGCAAGGGGGAAACATGATCCAATCAGCCACACGGGGCTTCCGGCTCCGCCTGTTTTCCGTCGCTGCGATGGCACTTGGCGCTTGCGTGCGGCCCGCCCACTCCGACATCTTCGAGCGCAACGCGCGCCTCTCGCGCGGGGTCAATTTCGGGAACGTGCTGGAGGCGCCCAAAGAAGGCGATTGGGGATTGACCCTCAAGGAAGAATACTTCAAGCTGGTCGCCGAAGCGGGCTTCAAATCGGTGCGCATTCCCATCAAGTGGAGCGCCCACGCCGGCGCAGCCGCGCCTTACGCCATCGACGCCGGTTTCCTGGCCCGCATCGATTGGGCCGTCGCCCAGTCGCTGAAATACGGCCTGGCTCCCGTCATCAACATCCACCACTATGACGAGATGTTCACCGATCCCGCCAATCACAAGGCCCGTTGGCTGGGGCTGTGGAAGCAAATCGCGGAACATTTCAAGGATCAGCCGGAAGACGTCTATTTCGAATTGCTCAACGAGCCGAACTCAGCCTTGACCATGGCGTTGTGGAACCAATATCTGGTTGAAGGACTCTCGGCCATCCGTGCCAGTAATCCTACCCGCGCAGTGGTGGTCGGCCCCTCGGATTGGAACGGTATCTGGCGCCTGAAGGATCTCGCTTTGCCCTCCGCCGACCGTAACCTCATTGTTACCGTGCATTTCTACGATCCCTTCCATTTCACCCATCAGGGCGCGGATTGGGCGGAAGGATCGGCCGCCTGGCTGGGGACCAAGTGGGGTTCCCAGGCGGATCAAGACGCGGTCGTGAAATCCCTCGGCGAAGCCAAAACCTGGGGGGCCGCCAATCAGCGCCCCATTTTCATGGGCGAATTCGGATCTTACGGCAAGGCCGACATGGCTTCACGCGCGCTCTGGACGCGCTTCGTGGCCCGCACGGCCGAAAAGGCCGGGTTCAGCTGGGCATATTGGGAATTCGGATCGGGGTTCGGGGTGTATGATCCCGCCGCTTCCAAATGGCGTCCGGAATTGAAGGATGCCTTGCTCGGGGATGTGATCGGCATTCGTCCAATTGCGGCCCACCGCGCCCGTGCCGTGGGGCGCAGGGTATGGTTGGATGGGGCGGGCATGGCCCAGGGAGTGGTGGTGACCGGGGCGAAGGGAGGCTGGACGGATTTACGGGGGAGGCCCGTGGTGGTTGAATAAGAAGGTTTAAGGTCTAAGGTTTAAGGGTAATCTAATGCGGCACGCATTCCCTTAAACCTTAGACCTTAAACCCATCCTTTTCTCTTCTTCACTTCTTTCCCATGCTCGTCGGCGAGAAGTAAGTCACTCCCTCCGGCACTTTCGCGATGGTTTCCACCAATAGATTCAAATCCTCCGGATTGCGGACGAAATCGATGTTGTTGGTGTTGATGATCAATAAGGGCGAACCCGAGTAATAATGGAAGAAGGTGTTGTACGCCTGATTCAAGGACTCGATGTAGGCCTCATCCATGCCCCGCTCGTAGGGCCGGTCCCGCAACCGGATACGGCTCATCAAGGTCTTGGTATCCGCCTGTAGATAGATGGCGTAATCCGGCTTGATCAGGTTCCGTTCCATGATGTCGGCCATCTTGTAATACAGCTGCAGCTCGTTCTCGTCGAGGTTCAGCGTGGCGAAGATCTTGTCCTTCGCGAACATGTAATCGCTCAGGATTTGCGGCCGGAAAAGATCCTGTTGATGGAACACGTCCTGGATCTGGCGATAACGGGAGAGGAAGAAGAACATCTGGGTCTGGAAGGCGTAGCGCGATTTGTCTTTGTAGAAATCGGAGAGGAAGGGATTGTTTTCGAATTCCTCGAACAGGGGCATGCATCCCATGCGCTCGCACAGGGCGCGCACCAGGGTGGATTTCCCGACGCCGATGACGCCTTCCACGGAAATGTAACGGATACGCTCCGGCAGGGCCGTCTGGGCCGCGGGCAAGGGCCGGTATTCGGACACGTCCTGGCGGCCCTGCACTTCGATGCAGCGCAGCAATTGCCTTCCGACGGTTTCCTTGAATCCCGGTAAAATGAACTCGGGATCGAGATCGGCTAAGGGAACCAGCACGAATTGGCGATCGAGGATGGAGGGATGCGGGACGGCCAGGCCTTCTTCGTGGATAATCTCGCGGCCATAAGCGAGGATATCGATATCGATTTCGCGCGGGGCCCAACGGGCGCGGGGCTGGCGCCCGAGATTGGTTTCGGTATCGCCGATGAACTTCAGCAAGGCGCGGGGTTCCATGCGCGTGGACAGGCGCACCACCAGATTCAGGTACTTGTCTTGCGGTCCCGGGCCCACCGGCGCCGTCTCGTAAACCTTGGATTTGCGCAACGGGGAAACGGCGATGGCAGCCAGGGCTTCGAGCGCTTTCTGGATATAGCCTTCGCGGTCATCCAGGTTGCTGCCGAGGGCCAAGTGAACGATGGTTTCGGGACGTGCCATGCGACCCTGGAATATAGAAATAAGGGACTTTTCCGCTTGGTTTTCACGTGTTTCCAGCGTTTTTCCGAAGCCCGCCAAACCTGGTCCTTCCCTTTCGGGGTCGATTATTTATATCTTTTTCGTCTCATTCATCCCTTTCCTATTCCTCCACTTCCAGACCTCCCCGGACTCACCGCACTTAAGGAGATCCATTTTGGCCACGAGACCTAGAGCTGCCATGAAAAAGTCGTCCGACAAGCCCCGCGAAGACGAAGTCGCGAGCATGGAGAACGACGCCCGTGACGCCGAAGATGCCCGCCGCCGGGATGAGGAAGACGGCGAAGGCGGGGGTGAGGGCCATGAAAGCAACAACGCCAAGACCTTGGCCGAAGCCAAGAACCGTTGGACCGAGCTGAAGAAGCTCGGCATGAAAGAGCTCATCAACATGGGGCTCGACCTGCAAATCACCGATCCGCGCAGCCTCCGTAAGCAGGCGCTGGTGTTCTCCATCCTGGAGAAGGAAACCGGCGGCAATGCCGCCATCTACGCCGAAGGCGTGCTTGAGGTGATGGACGAAGGCTACGGCTTCCTGCGCTCGCCCGAGCATTCCTACGTGGCCGGCCCGGACGATGTATACGTCTCCTCCACCCAGATCAAACGCTTCGGCCTGCAAACCGGTGACACCATCTCGGGCATGGTGCGCGCGCCCAAGGACAACGAACGCTATTTCGCCCTGCTGCGCATCCAGAAGGTGAACAGCGAAGAGCCCGAGGTTTGCAAGGACCGTGTCTCATTCGACAACTTGACGCCCCTGCATCCGGACGTCTCCTTCAATTGCGAATACGACTCCGCGGAAATCAGCACCCGCATCATGAACCTGTTCACGCCCATCGGCCGCGGCCAACGCGGACTGATCGTAGCGCCGCCCCGCGCGGGTAAGACCATCCTGCTGCAGAACATCGCCAACGCCATCGTGCGCAACCATCAGGAAGTGAAACTGATGGTGCTGCTCATAGACGAGCGCCCCGAGGAAGTCACGGACATGCGCCGCAATGTGCCGGCCGAGGTATTCAGCTCGACGTTCGACGAGCCCCCGGAACGGCATATTCAGGTTGCCAACATGGTCATCGAGAAGGCCCGGCGCCTGGTCGAGCACAACCAGCACGTGGTCATCCTGCTGGATTCCATCACCCGCCTCGCGCGCGCCCATAACGTGGTCATCCCGCATTCCGGCAAGATCCTCTCCGGTGGCGTGGACGCCATGGCCCTGCAGAAGCCCAAGCGCTTCTTCGGATCGGCCCGTAACATCGAAGGCGGCGGCAGCCTGACCATCATCGCCACCGCGCTGATCGAAACCGGTTCGCGCATGGACGAAGTGATTTTCGAAGAGTTCAAGGGAACCGGAAACATGGAATTGATCCTCGATCGCCGCATCGCCGAGAAGCGCATCTGGCCGGCCATCGACGTGTTCAAGTCCGGCACGCGCAAGGAAGAATTGCTGATGAAGCCGGAAGACCTGCGCCGCGTGTGGATTCTCCGCCGCTACCTGCAGGATCTCTCGCCGGTCGAAATCATGGAGTTCCTGGTCGACAAGCTGAAGAGCGCCAAGTCGAACAAGGAATTCCTGGATTCCATGAATGGTTGATTTCCAGAATATCGGAGTATTGGGATGCGGTAACATGGGTGCGGCCCTGGCCCGCTCCCTGGTCGCTTCGGGTACGGCCCAGGCCAAGGACGTTTACGTCTACGATACCCTGGCCCCGGCCATGGAAGCGCTCAAGAAGGAATTGGGCGTGCAGACCACGGTACAGGCCCACGATCTTTCCGACCGCTGCGATGTCCTTATTCTGGCAGTGAAGCCCCAGATTTTCCATCACGTCGCTCCCGGCCTCAATCCCAAGAGCGGCCCGCGCGAACGCGTGGTGCTCTCCGTGATGGCCGGCGTCACCAGCGAGGATATCCGGGCGCATTTCCCGGATGACTATCAGATCGTGCGCGTGATGCCCAACTTGCCTTTGTCGGTGGGGGAGGGCGCGACCGCCATCGAAACCGACGGCCACTCCGAAGCCACCCTCCTGCTGGCCGAGCATATCTTCAAGGCCGCCGGGCGTACCGTGCGGGTTACCTCGCACCAGATGGACGCCGTCACCGGGCTTTCCGGCAGCGGTCCCGCCTACGTATTCGAGTTCCTGGAAGGCATGATCCTCGCCGGAGTGAAGGCCGGGCTTCCGCGTGACACTTCGGCATCGCTGGTGATGCAGACGGTCAAGGGAGCCCTTAAGCTGTTGGAATCGTCCAAGGAAGGCCCGCCCGCCTGGTCGGCAAAGGTATCTTCCCCGGGTGGCACGACCATCCATGGCCTGCATGTGCTGGAGACCGCCGGTTTCAAAGGGATTCTCATCGCCGCGGTGGAAGCTGCGGTGGCGCGGTCTCGGGAGTTGTCGGGGAAATAGGGTAGGAGAGGTTTAAGGAGAGGAGAGAGGTTTAAGGTCTAAGGTTTAAGGAATGCGCTAGCACGCATTTGGTTTCCCTTAAACCTTAGACCTTAAACCTTTTTTTTACCCAAGTAAGAAAATAGTTATCCATAGAGTGCCATAATTAGTCCATTATAGGAAATAAACGTATAATATCCTCCGGAGGCACCCCATGCGCGTATCCCGGGAAAAGAAACAGGAAAACAGCCAAGGCTTCATCGACGCCTTCGTCGCGGAAGTGCGTCGCAAAGGCTATACAGAAGTTTCCCTCCGCGACGTGGCCCGCGCCGCGGGCCTGAGCGATGGCGCCATCTACAAGCACTTCCCTTCCAAGGAGAAAATCCTCCTCGCCTATTACGCGGCCAAGATGAATAGGCTGCGGGCCGAAGGCGATGCGCTTGCGCGTAAGCCCGGATACACGCTGATGGAAAGGCTGCAGGGGTTGCTCGAATTCCAGATCGGGCAATACGAGGGGGAAAAGGATTTCCTGGAAAAGACCTTCCAGCCCACCTTCATTGCGGCCAGCCTGATGTGGTCGGAAGTGGCGGCAATGCGCAAAACCTATGTGGGTACCGTGCGGGATTTGATGGTTGCATCCAATCCATCCGGTGGCGCGGCGGCGCAGCCGTGGCCGGGAGTGGTGGATGAGATGATCTGGTGCCATTACATGGCCGTGATGCTCTACTGGCTGCGTGACGGTTCGGACCGCCGCGAGGATACCACCCAATTCATCGACCGCACCCTCAACCTGTTCGGCGCGGTCGTAACAGGCCCCCTGCTCCCGTTGGCACAGGACCTGGTCGGCTTCCTGGTCAATCGCCACCTGATGCCTTTGCTGCTCAATCTGGGCGGCGCCAAGCCGGGAGGGGCATGGGGTTTTCCGGGCGCCGGCCGGGATGCGTCCGGAAGCGCGGATGCAAGCACGGGTAAGGCGAAAGCAACCGGCAGGGCGAATGACAAAGGTAAAAGCAAGGGTGAGCGCAAAGGCAGGGCCAAGCGGGGGGCCAAGTGAGCGCTCGTCGCGCCAAGGCCATGCCGCTTTCCAAGTTGGCCCGCGCCGGGGTCGCCGGTCGGCTGGCCGTAACCTCCGCGTTACGGAGCATCTCCCCGCGTAAGCGCTCCGCCGATGAGGAATGGAAGGCGCGTGGAGAGGCATTCTTCGCGGCGTGCGCCCATCTCAAGGGTCTGCCGCTGAAGCTGGCGCAGATGCTGAGCCAGGAAGAGGAATGGCTGCCGGATGAGTTCCGGCGGGAGCTCTCGAAATCCTGCTACCAATCGGCTCCTATGAACAAGGCATTGGTACGCCGGGCCATCAAGGCGGGCTTACGCTCCGAGCCGGAGGAATTGTTCCGGGAATTCTCGGAAACCCCTTTCGCAGCGGCCAGCCTTGGCCAGGTCCACCGGGCCGTAACGCGGGAAGGCCGGGTGCTCGCGCTCAAGCTCCAGTATCCCGGCATCGCCCGCACGGTACGCAACGATTTGGCCATCGTGGCCGGATTCGCTTCGGCCCTTCCCTGGCTCAAGGAGGTACAAGGCGCCTGGACCGAGGTAGCGGATCGCATGGTGGAGGAATTGTCCTACCTCGAAGAGGCGCGCTGGACGGGATGGTTCCGGGAGCGTTTGGGTATCCCCAATGTTACGGTACCCGAGGTGTTCCCGGAATTCGGTGGCGAAACCATCCTGGCCACCGAATTCATGGAGGGCCGGCACCTGGAGGAATGGCTGGCCGATGGCCCGTCCCAGTCCGACCGGGACGCGCTGGCCGCGCTCCTTTGGAAAATCTACCTACGCTCCGTCTACGAACTGGGTGCGGTCAATGCCGATCCCAATCCGGGAAACTTCCTTATCCGCAACCATGCCGAAGGCGGAGGGCCTTCCGTAGCCATGCTGGACTTCGGATGCGTAAAGACGGTTCCGCAGGGATTCACCGCCAACCTGCGGAAAATGTTCGCCCACCACGCCAACGGCAGCGCTTGGAAATCCTCCTCCCTGGTCGAAGAGTACGCCCGCCTTGGCATCATGACCATCAGCGATCCCCGCCAGGATTTCTCCGCCCTGGAAGCGCGCCTTCGCTCCATGGGGGAATGGGTGGTGCGGCCCTACCTGGGCGGGCCTTTCGATTTCGGGGCGGCGGGGGATTATTTCCGGCGCTGCCGCACCGAAGCCTGGGAGCTTTTCCGAAGCATCAAAGGCGCCAGCTTTTCCCCGGATTTCGTCTTTCTTGACCGCGCGCGCTATGGCCTCTACCGCACCTTCCAACGGCTTGAAGCGCGGGTAGACATGGCCAACCCCTGGGAAGGCATCCCCTGATTCTCCCATAGCTCCATGACGGAGCGTAACGCGCAAGTCACTGGCGATTGCGTACCTCCCCCGGGGTAAGGGTATAATGGCAAGGTGAATGCCACCCCCAGCTTGCGGCGGTTCCTCCCGCGGATCGCAGCGTTGCTTTTTTGCGTACTCGCTTCCGGTTGGGGCAAACTCCCGATCAGCGTATTGGGCGCGTATGTCGAAGGCCATGATTCCGAATATGTGGAAGGTCTTTCCCGGGATCTGGCGCAATCCCTTGCCGAAGACACAAACCTCCTCGTATTCGATTTGCGCAAGAAAAACTCCCAGGCCATCGATTCCGCGCATGCGGCCGGAAAGCTTCGGGAAGGCGCCTTCCTGGCCCCCATGAACGGCAACCAGGTCAAATGGGGCTTGGTAATGGAATGCCTGGAGTTGAAGGAGGAGTACCGCTGCTACCTGGAAGCCCTGGACATGAACACGGGAGGGTCCTACGTCAAGGATACCTTGCATGCCTTGCTCGAGGCGGGGGAGAAGCGCCGGCAGTTCGGGCAAGCGGCGGCCGGGGCCTTTTCCAAAAGGATGATCGCGAAGAAATCGGATGCGGGTCAAGCGGCCCAGGCGACACCACCGCCGCCCTCGCTGCCCGCCCTTAAACTGCGTACCCCGGCGCGGCCTGCCATGCTTATCCATGGCCTGGCCATTCTGCGCAAAGGCACCATCACCGAGGTACCGCTCGGAACGACCTTGGTCATCCTCGATGCGCCGGGGCCGATCACCGTCAGCATCGACAATATCCACTACGTACTCTATCCCCATTCCTCGTACACCTATATGCTTCCCAAGGTGGTGCAGCTGAACGAAGGCGCCCTGGGCATCATCAAAGGCGTGGACTCCAGCTCCATTGAAGGAAAGCTCCGTTCGGCCACCGCACTCGATCAGAGCAACCTGATCTGGAAAACGCTGACCAAGGTGGCGGCCCTGGACAGTAGCAACGTGATTTGGAAGGGATTGGGCCGTGTCACTTCCTTGGACAGTCATAACCTCATCCTTTCCAACCTCCAGAAGGTGACCGCGCTCGATACCAACAACGTGCTCTTCAAGACCTTGGGCAAGGTTACCGCCCTGGATACCTCCAACGTACTGTTGCGCACCCTGACCCAGGTCGCGGCCCTGGACACCTCGAATCTCGTATGGAAAGGGTTGGGACAGGTTTCGGCCCTCGACAGCAGCAATCTCATCTGGCGCAAGCTCGGGGAAATCGCATCCCTGGATAGCAACAGCATCTGGCGTAAGCTGGGCATTCTTGCTTTCCAGGATCAAAGCGTGGTCATTACGCCTTCCTTCATCGTGCGAGGGCAGCCCCAGGCCGTGCTGTTCCGCCACGAAGGCGCGGTATCCACGCTTGAAGTGGTTAAGGGAAGCATGTCGGTGCAGCCGCTCTTGAGCTCCCAGGAGCCGGCTACGGTCAGCCCTATGCGCGTGGTCCGCACGCGCGGCTATTCGCTCAAACAGGAACGCCTCAACCCACTGCGGGGTGATCGCCTGCTCCGCGATTTTGAAGCCGTTGATCCCAACAAGGGCAATCGTCCATTCGCCATCTTTCTCCCCGGCAAACTGTTCGGTGCGGGTGCGGCCCTGCGGACGGCGGATCGCTCCATGCAAGCCTTCATCTCCGGTGAATTCCGTGAAATGGATATGGAAATGGACGTACTCTCCTCTGAGAAGGAAGGCTGGACCGAATTTCCCGGGACCATGCGCAGTGGCGCGGAAGAATCGGGATGCTATTTGTGCAGCCCGGATAGGTTGGGCCCGTGATAGGGCGCGCGGTCTGCATCCTGGCCCTGGCCGGTTCGGCCTTCGCCCAGGCGCCGGACAGCGGCGATTACAACAAGGATCATAGCTTCCCCTGGATCGCCCGCAGCTCCATCGATGTCTTCTACCTGCATACCCCCGCGGAACCCGGCCGGCCTTTCCCTTACCAGGCCAGCCTCTACCAGGGTTTCACCATCCAGTCGCTTTCCTTCGCCTGGTTCCACATCGGGCTGCGTACGCGCGAGACCTACGCCTACGGCTTTGCCGAACCTTACCAGGAGCCGATGCTGTTGAAGTTGCAGGGTAGCGCCGAAATACTTCCCGACCTCGCTTATGTCACCCTGGGCGGCAATATTCCCCTGATGACCGGCAAGCTGAACATCTCCGACACCTTGGCGCTTTATCAGGCCATGAATGGCTACAGCGGAATGCCCTACTCCGATTTCCTTTCGCCCCAGGCCTTGCAAGCGGCCGTCTTCGGCCGCTATGCATTGACCAACTGGACCATGCTCGCCGGCGTAAGCTACGCGCGAGCGACCCTGTTCGGAGCCATCCCCGGCAAGTCCTTCTATCCCGCCGCCTATTTCGATCTCTTCGCGCGCGCCATCTACCAGGGGCGGGCTTCCCGTCACCGCATCGATGCGAAGGGATCCGTATACGGGGAAGAGGACAATTCCGATCGGATTCCCGCCCATAACGAAGGCGATATGATCGAAATGCGCTACGAGTACCTCAAGTCATTGCGGAAAGTGGGATGGCAAATGGGTCTGGGCGCCGCGGGTAAATTGCCGGACAAGAACCGCCGCTTAAAGCTCAAATCGGACCTCCTGCCCCCCTCGCGGGACGAGAATCTGCAACGCGCTTACGGTGAGCTATCCCTGACCTGGGTTCCCTCCCCGGACATCCTCTGGCGGTTGCATTGCATACCCAAGGGAATCTTCACCTGGAACGGGGCACAGGCCGGGTACGAGACGGAAGCGGGTTTGTCCCTGGGGTTGAAGGTCTGGGAGTTCCACCGCATCCGCGCCACCGGGACCATGATCCTGGGTCGGATGTACGATAAGTCCTACATGGGTTTCGGGATCCGCGGCGAATTCGCCTTCCGGCACCTGGGCATCCAGGATCTCGATGATGGTTCCGATCTTGTCGGCGGCGAATGATGGGGGAGAGATGGAAGATCTGAGGAAGTGGTACCGGAGCAGCCTCCCGGCCAGCATCGATGCGCTCAAGACGGCGCGCAAGGCCTTGGCCAAAAGCCCATCCGGAGCCGAGTCCGTGCGTCGTATCGCCCATAGCCTGCGGGGTCCGGCGGGCAACCACGGGTTTCCCGGCCTTAGCGAATCGGCCCGCGTGGTGGAGGAATCCCGGCCGGACGAGCTGGCCGCCTGCCTCGACGCGCTCCTCTCGGAATTGATCCGGGTCTCCGCGGCCATGGCGCCCGGCGATCTACCCGGCATCCTCGTCATCGAGCATGACGTGCAGATGGCGCGCCTTCTGGAAACCATCCTATCCGGTTCCGATCGGGAAATCGTGGCCTTGGGCAGCGCGGCCGAAGCTCTGGCCGTGCTCGAGGATCGCCAGTTCGCCCTCATCATACTCGATCTTTCCCTGCCCGATACCGACGGGCGCAATTTCCTGATGCTGCTGCGGGAGCGATCTTCGACGGCGGGCGTTCCCGTCATCGTGCTTTCGGGAATCAGCGGACCGCAACCCAAGACGGAATGCTTCGCGCTCGGGGCCGACGCCTATTTCGAAAAGCCGCTCGCGCCCGAGGTGCTCAAGGCCGCGGTTTCCGCCCGCTTGCATCGATCGGTGGAACACCGCCGAGAGGCCCGCCAGGACGCTCTCACCGGCTTGCCCAATCGTGCCTCCTTTTGCGAAGGCTTCCAGCGCGCCGTGGCCCTGGGGGCCCGCAAGAAGGAACCCGCCTCGCTGGCGGTTCTCGATTTCGATCTGCTCAAGCGCATCAACGATCATCTGGGCCATGTGGCGGGGGATGCGGCTTTGCGCCATGCCGCGCGCGCCTTCGCCGAAGCGTTGCGCCGTTCCGATTTCCTGGCGCGTTGGGGCGGCGATGAATTCGCGCTGCTGCTCCCCAGCACCAATATCATGGGCGCGCGCTTCGCCTTGGACAAGATGTTCGCAACCCTCGCCGCCTCGCCCTTCCGAACCTTGGATGGGCGACCCGTGCCGCTCTCCTTCTCCGCGGGTTTGGTTTCCCTCCCACCCGATGCCACCATCGAACGATCGATGGCCGAAGCCGATCGTTATCTTTACCTGGCCAAGAGCCAAGGGCGCGGCCGTATCGTCTCCGAAGCCGATCAGGCCAGGCCCCAAACGCATAAGATCCTGCTGGCCGAAAGCGATGACCAGGTCGCCGCCATGGTCGTCGACAGCCTGGAGCGCGAGGGTTTCGAAGTCCTGCGTTGCCGCGACGGCGCCGGTGCCCTTCGCGCCGCATTGGCTACCCCGTGCTCGTTGTGGATTCTGGATCTGCAGCAGGAGGATCTGGCCGGTCGTAGCCTGCTTACCGATTTGCGCGCGAATTGGCGCGGCAACCGCGTGCCGGTCCTGGTGCTGGCCGCTTTGGGTCGCGATCAGGCCGTCGCCCGCGGCATCCAACAAGGCGCGGATGACTATCTGGTCAAACCGTTTTCACCCTACGATTTGATGCTCAGGGTGCATAATCTGTTGCGGAAGTGAACGGGTATTCCCGGAAGCGCGGGCTGCGCGCGGGATAGCCGGGTTAAGGCACGGAATCCGAGGAGGCCGGCTGCGGGGCCGCGGGCTTGCTTTGCCCTGCCTTGAGATGCGCGCCGGGGGCCAGCCCCTGCTTCATTCCGTCAATGCTCTTACGGATGATCAATGCGGTCTCGTGCGGGCCCTGGAGCAGGTCCGCAGGTTCGTGGGTCACGCCCTTGGAGCGCCAGTACCAGAACAAGGTCTCGCGCAATACCGCAAGGAACAGTATAGCGAGGGTCGCCCCGATAACGAGGAAAACCAAGATGAGCAGCATCGCGCTGAAATTCCCCATGGAATCGCCTCACTCTCGTTGATCCCCCGGTAGATCTCTATAATAATGCCGGCTTAATTCGTCGGCTGGGGGAATCGTCTTACTTTTTCCAGACCAAGTTTCCCGATATGTCCAAAATTGGGGATTTTAATCCAAGGCGCAAATACCCGATCGCGGTTACCCCGGCCGTCCCTGCCGTGGATGCTCGCGCGATCAGCGGAAGGCGAGTGTCCCCACGCGCGCCTTCCTCAACTGAGCAACCCGCTTTCGCCGGTCCGGAAGATGTAGCCCGCTTTCACGGACTTTTACGATCAAGCAATCAAGCCCGATGTCACGGGCATCTGAAAGAAAAGGTAGGAATTTACATGGGATTGGGAAAGAAATTTCAAGCGGGACGAAAATCACACAATCGTGGATTCCGGCCCAAGAAGTTACGCGTAAACTTGGTAGTTGATTTCGGGGAAAACGTTGTCGGTGGCTTCCAGATTGGTCAGGAAGGGTTCGTAAATCCGGCCGGACCGGATTTGGCTGTACAACTCCAGACAATTATGCACATGGACCTTGGTACGCTTCACCGCGTAATCAACCATGGTTCCCGTTTTCATGATGAAAGCCCAATCCGAGGACTGCGCCAGTAGCAGTTCCCGGGCCATCTGGTTACGGGCCCTGCGGTCCTGATCGCCTCCGGCCGGTAGGCCCGCGATCTCGTGCATCAGGTCCGCTATTTTGTGGAGATGGGGATAGATCCAATCATTGCCGCCGTTCAACCATACTTCCGCGTAGCCGCCCGCACCCCAAGACGAAAAAGCCGGATCCGATTTGGGGGCATCCTTATGCCGCATCAGATAATCCCGTGGCGTGGAAAGCGTCACGCGATGGGTCGTTTCCGTCAGCACCTTGCGCATGACGTTACCCAGGAACATGGGGCCCTCGTACCACCAGTGGCCGAAGAGCTCGGCATCGTAAGGGCATACGATGCAGGCCGGCGTATCCAGGCGCGTGGACAGCCATTCGTCCTGCTTGTCGCGATTGAATACGAAATTCTCGGCATGTTCCCGGGTAGCCTGGTTGGCCGCCTCTTCGATGTAGGGTTCCTTGTGGTTGCCCTTGCCGGTGATGCGGAAATACTTGATGCCGGTATTGATGCGCAGGCCCATGGGATGGATGTACGGACCGATATAATCGAGCGGCAGATCAAATCCGAGGTCGCGGTAGAATTCGCGATAACGGAAATCACCCGGGTAGCCTTCTTCGGCGGACCAGACCGCCTTGGACGATTCCTGATCCCGGGCGAACGCGAAGGCCCCGTGGGGCGTTTCGATGGGAGCGTAATTCCCTTTGGGCGAAGGCGGCTCGCCTTGCAGGATGCCATGGGTATCCACGAAGAAATACCTTAGCCCCGCTTCCTTGATCTGCTTGTCGAGGCCTTTATAGTACCCGCACTCTCCCAGCCAGATGCCCCACGGCTCTTGCCCGAAATGCTTCCAGTAATTGTTCACGGCGACGGCCAATTGCGCTTCCACCGCGCGCGGGGAATAGCGCAGGTTGGGGAGGAATCCATGGGTGGCGCCGCAGGTGATGATCTCGAGGTTTCCCGCCTTCTGGTGTTTGCGGAACCCGTTCAGCAGATTGCGTCCGTAACTTTCGAAGACCTTATGGCAGGTCTCGAACAGGTTGCGGTACATGGCGGCCAGGTAGCAGAAGCTCGCATCGTTTTTGGTGCGCGTGCACTCCTTCTCGGCCAGTTCGCGCAGGCGATTGATATGGTTCACGTAGCGCGTCTGCAAAAGCTCGTCCGCGAGCATTTCGCAAAGTGGCGGCGTAAGGCTCATGGTGATCTTGAAGGGCAACCGGTCCCGGGCCAGCGCATCGAATTGCTGGATAAGGGGGATGTAGGTTTCGGTGATGGCCTCGAAGAACCAATCCTCTTCGAGGAAGCGGGCGTGTTCGGGATGTCGGACGTAAGGCAGATGGGCGTGCAGAACGAAATTCAAATAACCCATCAGGTGAGGACCAACTCCTTCAAGTCATAAGTGAAGGAGCGGCTGGCGCCCGTACGCGAAGCGAGTTCCAGGTTCAGAACGTCCTTCTGGTAGGGAAACTCGGTCTTGAACATGCCTTGGTCGTCGACCGGTACCGCATTCCCGCCGATGAAGACTTGGGTTCCCGGAAGCACCTTGCCGGAAACCTCCAGCTTGGCCTTGGGCGTCGCGGGTTTGGATTTGGACGCCTTGGGCGCTGCGGACTCGGGGGCGGCTTCAGCCAGGCCCGCCGCGCGCGACCATGAGGAGGACGTCATGCTCTCGGAGCTGAGGTTCCACTCGGGCACGAAGGCACGGATATCCTCCACCGCCAATTGCTCCGAGCTGCCCAGGATCTTGGTATGGCTCGAGGAGTAGGAGAGCACTTCACCCTGGTCGGCAAGCCGCTTCTGGGTGGCGGCCCAGCTTTCGGGGAGCTCGGAAAGGTTGGAACGGATGATGGAAATGAAATGACCGCTGTCCGAGAGCCAGCCCAGTTCCACCTGGTAACGCTGGCCTACTTGCGGGACCCCGAAATACCATTTACGCGCCCAAAAGAAAACCGGAATGAAAGTGAAGTTGGGTTCGAAAAGCGATTTCGATTCCCAATTGATTTTCAAAGTCTCGCGGTAACTGCCGCTGGCCAGTTTCTCCTTCTCCTTTTGCTCTATGAGCGAAGGAGTCAATTCCCAATAGCAGAACATGTACTCCGGATCCTTGGGCATCAGCACCAGTTTGGGCTCGCTGTACAGCCCAGGTAGCTCGGGCGCTACGTCGGGGAAACCGAATTCGCGCTGCGCGGGATGTTGCTGGAAGCTCTTGGTGCGCCAGATGCGTTCTTTGGTCTCCCCGGGTTTGATTAAAGAGATGGAGAACTCTTCGAGGGTAAGTTCCAGATCGCCAACGTCTTTGGAGCTTTTACGGATCGCCGGCTTCGCATTGGCTTTCGGAGCGGCCGCCTTGGAACCGGCCTTCCCGTTGACGGTTTTGGATTCGGCGGCGGATGGCTTGGCCTTGGTAGGCTTCGCGCCGTTCGCGGCTCCCTCCGCCTTGGCGGACTTGGAGGCGGCAGCGGCGGATTTCGCGGAGGCTTTGGGCGCGGGGGCTTCAGAAGCTGATTTGGATTTCCTGGCGCTCCCGGCAGGCGCCGGTTTCGACGATTTCGCGCTGGGTGCGGACTTATTCTTGGAGCTGGATGCGGCCGCCTTCGGTTTACCGGAAGGACGTTTAGAGTTCTTATCCAGCTTGCTCTTCATAGGCGCACCTCCAGTTGTCGCTTACCTGCGCTTGCGGATAGGCTGACCCCATACGCTTACGCCGGTCAAGGTAACGGAAACCTTCAAAAAATCTTCAGTCCATAAATTATTTTCTAGGTCGCCACGGTGTCCATACTTTAATGCGATATCGAGTAGGTTTCCGCGCCGCCCCAGAGGTAGACCGGTACCCAAAGTAGCGTAATAAAGGTCGGTTTCGCCAAGATAGAGCTTTTCGTACCCCATTCCGCCACGCCAAGCCACCTTTGAGTAATAGGCTTCGTAGGCTCCGCCCTTGCCCTGGAACTCGTATCCCCCGCCGATTTTAAAGGCCGGATTCAACTGGGTCCCAGAGAGTTCTTCCCAAGCTTCGTATCCGATGTCCAGGGCTAAGCTCTGATTGGGGACAGGCTTATAGGCCCCACCGATCTGGGCCGTCCAGGGCAGGGTCCGCGTAGCAGTGGCCTTATCGGCAGAAGTCATGGCGGTCACTGAGCGGGTTTGGGTCCTGTCCAGGGTCGCTTCCAAACCGGCGGCGGCGGCCAGGCTCCACTTGGGCTGCCTGACAGTCATGGAGAGGGAGGGATAGCCACCGCTGCTGCGGGTGGATACCGTGTCGCCCTTCAGGTTCACCCCGTTAAACAGGTCTCCGTTGCTGGAGTTTTGGTCGAAGGTAGCGCTTTCGATGGCCCGCTCCCGACCGATCAGGAAATTGTACCCCAGGGCCAAAGCGATCCACGGCTTAGGAGCATAGGCCAGGGTAGCCGCCAACTCGTATAGCCCGCCTTCCGTCGTAAAGGTTTGCACCGCATCCGGAGAGGAGGGCACGAGCGGTGTGAAGCTGAAGTTCCGATGGAAGCGTTGGCGATAATACAATCCCACATTGACCGGAATACGGCCCTGGAAATTGAGGGCGATGTCCGGGATGAGGAAGGTGGTGCTGCGATTGGAGTTGTCCTTGTCCTGCAGCCAGTCCAAATCGCTGTCGAAGGTCGCGGAGAAAGACGTCTTCTCGTTGAAAGCCGTGCGGGAGGGGTTGAGGATGCTCGGTCCTTGCTTGGTGACCGAAGCCAGCCCGGCATCGCCCATCGCGCGCTCACGGGCACTATTACCGCTGACTTCGATCCCGTAGCCCTCGGAAAGGACGCTAAGGGGAGAGGTTTCCGCGCGCGCGCCGAGGGCCAAAGCGGACCCGGCCAGGAAAAATACGGATATGCGGCTCATGTCAGCGCGCCTTCAAGGGATAGAGGTAGAGGTCGAGGTCCACCTTGAGGCGGCCGGATTCGATTTTCGGGGTAAGCACATCAAGCACGGGGAAGGGCAGCTCGCGACCTACCGTATCCCCGTACGCGTTTATGCCCTTCGGGTTTATCGCATTGGCGGCGGGAAGGAATTGGAAACCCTGCAAGGCCGCGGTTCCCAAGTCAGACCGGTTGAGGAGGCTCTGGATGCCCCCGGTGGCGCGCAAGGTAATCGCCGTGTCCGACGCATGGAAAAAGCGGGGCACCTTTTTCGCGAGTTCATCGATGGACTTTCCCGTGGCGGGGTCTTTCAGCTCGTTGTTCTCGAACCCGCTGCGGACTACGAGATACGATTGGAACCGGACGTCCGGGAATTTGGCGGTCATGGTCACGTACATAACGCGTTTGCTGGATTGGCCACTGAAGGTGAGTTGTTTGGATTCCCCGTTCGCCAGGTAAACCGTATCGTTCAGCACGGTGTCCTTGGAATAAGTCAGGATGACCCGTATCAGACTGGAGTTGATCTGATTAAGGGTAAGGCCGACATGGTTGCGGATGACGTCCGGCTGTCCGATTTCGGTCAGCGTCCAGATATCCGAGGGGTGATCGCCTTCCCTGAGCGAGAAATCCCTTATGCCGCCGCTGAGTGAATCGCCCAACAGCGAATCGGTCATGGTCAGCATGTTGACGGGCAAGGGCAGGCCGGTCTCCAGGGATGCCGTGTCGATGGGCAGGGACAAGCTGGCGAAGGGAACGAAATACGCCAAGGAGAACTTACCGCTCACGCGGGGCTGGGGCGTAATGCCCTGGGCCCGCAAGCCGGCATCGATGCTGTCCAGCATGCGGCCGCGATCGAAGGTAACATGCAGTCCGCGTTGGCGCGAGTTGAGCAGGTCGGTGCGCGCGCCGGAATATTTGAGGGTATACGCGACAGCGCGATGGTCGTTCCCCAGGTCGAGAGTGGGCAGGCGATTCTTGCCGTTTCCCGTCGTCGCATCCGCCGTTTTGCCGAAGAGCAGCAAGGCGCCGTTGGCCACATAGGCCTGGGTGCCCCATTCTCCCCCGAAGCGCAACATCGTAGAGAGCGACTCCGCCCCCGGCGCATTAACCTGGATAAGGCGCAGATGCACGATATGCCGGCTGGCGCTCTTTTTAAGAAGGGCTTTGCGCAATCCGGCAAGCCCGCGGGCCTGCAGCCCGTGATTGTGGTAAGCCTCTTTTACCTTGAGGACGATGTGGTCCTTCGCCGTAGGGGGCGGAAGGATGGAAACGTCTTCGCCGTTATAGAGATAACGGCGGTTCCAGGTGTTGATGGAGTCGCTCCAGGCGGCGGACGCGATGCCGCTGTCGTCGAATACCCAGGACCAGGCATCGAACTCCGCGCTATCGGCCGCCTTTCCTTCCGCGCCGTTGACGAGGTTCTGCAATAACAGGGTATCCGGGCCCGCGCTGAGGGCAGGTGAGGTGAGCGAGAGACGGAGTGCTTTGTCCGAATCTGCGGCCACGTAACCGTCCGCCAAGCTGTCCAGCATCGCCGTATCGGAAATGTTCCAGGCGAACCGCGGCTCGGCGCTGAATTTTCCCTTGCTGCCGGCGAGGATGATGGTGTCGCTGATATGCTCCGGATCGGGATATTGATCGGTGGTCCAGAAGCTGTCGGCGGGGAAGGCTTTCAGCTTGACGTGATATACCGGCGTCGTGAGAAGGATGTCATGCTTTTCGAGGAACTGCGTACCGGTCTGGTTGGGGCCATCGGAGATGCAACCTGCGAATAGGGATGCGGCAATAGCCGCGGGAAGGCAAGCCTTAGCGGTCGCGCGGAGCGATTTCGGGAAGGCGATCGGGAACAGGGGGACCATGGTGGGCAAGGCTTTCCGCAAATCCGTTTGCTCGTGGCGGGGACCGACCCCCGACAGTTAAGCCCCTTAACCAGGGCGAACCGGGGCAAAATATAATAATCCGCCCTCCCGGAAAAACCGTTCCGGGGAAATTCCTACCTTTGCGGTATGGCTTTCAACGCGCGTTTCAAGGGCTCGCACACCGGCAATACCTTTCCCCTGGACCAGGTGATCTATCGGGATACCGATGGGGGACTGCTGGAAGTCGACCATGACATGGATCAACTGCGCACGCGGTCGGCGGCGGAATGGAAAAAGCTCTTCGAATCGCGTTGCGGCTCCCATCAATGGCCTTACGCTTCGGGAGTCTGGGGCAAGAAGGAATGGGTCCTGCCCGGCATCGCCGACGAGGACATCATTTCCCTGAACGAAGGCTGGACCAACCTTTTCTACGCCAAACGCTTCGGCGAACAGTTGGGCCTGGACGATTTGTGGGTCAAACTATGCGGTAACAGCCATACCGGCTCCTTCAAGGATCTGGGAATGACGGCCTTGGTTTCCCAGGTGAACCACATGCGCCGGCATGGGGTCCCCATCAGGGCCGTAGCCTGCGCGTCCACCGGCGACACATCGGCGGCCCTCGCGGCCTATTGCGCCGCCGCCGGCATCCCCTCGGTGGTGTTCCTCCCCGGCAACAAAATCAGCGTCGCCCAGCTCATCCAACCCATTTCCAACGGTTCCATCGTGCTTTCGCTGGATACCGATTTCGATGGCTGCATGAAAATCGTGCAGGAGGTGACGGAGGATAAGGGGCTTTATCTCGCGAACTCGATGAACTCCCTGCGCATCGAAGGCCAGAAAACCATCAGCATCGAGATCTGCCAGCAATTCGGTTGGGACGTGCCGGACGTGATCATTATTCCCGGGGGAAACCTGGGAAACGTTTCGGCTTTGGGCCGCGGCTTCGATATGATGCTCGATCTGGGGCTGATCACCAAAAAGCCCAGGCTGGTGGTGGCACAGGCGGCCAACGCCAATCCGCTGTACGCGGCCTTCAAGAGCGGCTTTTCCAAATTGGTGCCCATCCAGGCGAAAAAGACGGAAGCTTCCGCTATCCAAATCGGTAATCCCGTCAGCTACGATCGCGCCGTGCGGGCCCTCAAGAAATACGACGGCATGGTCTATCAGGTGGACGAAGAACAACTCGCGAACGCGGCCCACCTCGCCGACCGGACCGGCCTGTACTGCGATCCGCATACCGGTGTGGCTATCGGGGCCCTATTGCAGATGGTGGAAGAGAAGGCCGTCTCGAGAAAAGATCGCATCATCGTGGTCTCAACGGCGCATGGCCTGAAGTTCTCCGAGTTCAAGACCCGGTACCACAAGAGCGAATTGGCGGGAGTGGCGGCGAAATACGCGAACCCGATCGAAGAGCTGCCGGCGGATACGGGGAAGGTAAAAGCGGTGTTGGAGCGCCGGTTCGGGGAGATGGTCTGAGCGGGGTGGGTTGGTCTAGGAAGGAAAAAGGTTTAAGGTCTAAGGTTTAAGACTGAGATGATTTCCCTTAGACCTTAAACCTTAAACCTTTCCCACGTTCCCCCTCACTTTTCCTTCTTAAACAACGCGATTACTTCCGGCACCAAATCCACGGCTTTTCCGAATACGTCCTTGTCCCGCGTCAGGCTGAGGATTTTCGCGTTCCCATCGTTGATGATGATGAACGCGATCGGCTCGACATTCAAGCCGCCCGCCGAGCCGGCGAGTTCTGACTTGCCCGTGTTGGATCCCAGGCCGAAACCCACGGATACTTTCGAGACCGGTATCAAGGTGGTATTGTCGACCACGATTGGTTTGCCGACTACGGTATCGGTTTGGGCGATTCCGCGCAGCTTTTCGAGGATAACGGAGGCGATGTTGTCGATTCCCATGCCCGAAATATAGTCATCAGGCGACTTCCCTACCCGCATCGGAAAAGCGTGATTAAAAGTAACCGCGCTGAAAGGAGCGATCCATGCGAGTACCCAAAACCGCCCTGTTATCCCTATGTCTTTTTTCCGTCTTTGCCGCGCGTCCGGCGATGGCGGGGTGGGCTCTGGGCCCGCTAGGAGGCGCCAATCTTTCCCATCCGGAAATCGAGGGTCATGAAGCCACCAACGTGACCGACTGGGACGTGGGCGCCCGACTGCAGATGGGTATGGCGCCCATCCTCAGCCTGATGTTCGATCCCATGCTGGTCCAATCCCGCACCCAAGTGGACGGCGCCATGGCCGATGGACGCAGCGACTTCATGTCCCTGGACGTCCCCATGTTGCTGAACGCACGCCTTAGCCTGCTCAACCTCGGAGTCTACGGATTCGTGGGTCCCGACCTGGTGTTCAATACCGATGCCACGGGGAACGTCCAAACCCAAGGCGATATCAAGAAGGATGACCTGGCTCCCATGACCCTGGCCGGCCAGGTGGGCGCGGGCTTGGCCATGGGCGTGGCACCCTTCATCGAATTGACCGCCGATGCCCGATATACCCATGGTTTCACCAACCTTCTGGCCGGGACCAAAGGCGACATCGATAATTGGCGTACGCGCGATGTGCGTCTGAATCTGGGCGTGCTGCTGCACACTCCGCGCATGGGCGCCCTCTTCCGGCCCGGAAACGCGTTTCGGAGGCCCATGTAGTTCCTGAATAGGGTGGTATCGGTGCCTTACCGGACGGTACCATTATCCCGGCACCATCCAACGGGAGAGCCTATGCAGGGACGCAACGACGCTTCGGAACGCCGCAACGATATCTATCGCTTCCATACCTTGTTGGAGCTGCTGGATCATTATTCCGAGTTCCTATCGGCCCAGCAGATGGAAGCGGTGATCCGCGATTCGGCCAGGGTTTTCGTGGAACGCGATTGGGCCAGCGAGCAAGAGACCCGCCTGCAATTCATCAAGAAATGCGAGTACATCATGGAAGCCCTGGTGGCCATGAAGGAAGGCTCGTTGCGCCACGGATTGTCCGTATAACGGACCCCGCCTCCCCGAGGGCGGGAGACTTTAATCAGGCTTGCGGTGAGAAAGAGTGCGAGTGCCAGGAGTCGAACCTGGAATCTTCTGATTCGTAGTCAGATGCCTTATCCAGTTTGGCCACACCCGCATAATCTGGGGAAGGGGTAAGATAATCAAATCCCCGGATTCTGTCAGGGGATCGGGCCCACCAGGGGCCGTTCCTACCTGAATTTCCGAATCCGGACCCCTAAGCGGTAAAACCCCTCCTTGAACTGGGGGATGGTCACGAAAATGACGTAAAGCCCCTGGGCGTCATACGAGCCGAACTTGCGCCGATAGGTATCGGGATTGGCGTAGACCCGGAGAGCGGTCGAGCCTTTGGCCTCCGTGGTCGAAGTCGCCAAAGCGCTATCCAGGTCAAAGGCTTTGAGGGTGGAGTCGAAGCCCGCCGGCGCGAAAGGCCCGGCCACCTTGAAGGTAAGGTTCAAATCCTTGCGGGTAGTGATGCCGGCCATCAGGGTATCGCCCGCCTTTACGGCCACCATCTTGGCGTCCTGGAAATCGATGGTCCCTATGGTTTGTTTGAAATCGAGGGCGCCTTCGCCAATCAGCGAATCGGTAACCGGGGTGCCGTCGATCCAGGCGGTGGTGTCCCGGGTCAGGGAATCGTACCCCGTGAAAGTGGAATCCACCGCATCGCGATCGACCCAGGGGTAGGGGAGAAAGGTTTCCACCGCCGCGGAGCGGCCATTGCCGGCGGGATCCTTGATCCCGGACAAGGTGAGGATGGCTTCTCCGCCATTGATCAGGAAGTGGCTCGAGCTATAGGTCTTGAGCGTTCCGTAGACCAAGGCGCGGGATGCTCCGGCGAATTTGAATCCGACTCCCCCGGCGGGTACGAATGCGGGAGCCAGGGCACCCGTGTCGATTTTTTCGCTGAAGTCCACCTGGATGGTATCGGTAACCCCGAACCGGTATTTCCCTTGCGACTTCACGAGCTTTGCGATAGTATAGTCCGGCGGAGCCTTATCGGAGGACTCCTCCGGGCCGCAGGCGGCCAAAGCCAATGCGGCCGCCAACGACGCAACGAGGATCCGATGGGAATTGATGGTAACCATACTCTGACTCCTTGACTGGCCGGGCGGTCCCGGTAGGCCGGGCACTGTTCGCAAGATAAAAAATCCCGGGGCAAATTTTTACCTTTTACCTT
>JAHFCH010000055.1 GCA_023249635.1 Fibrobacterota bacterium | reverse complement strand
CCAAGGGATGGAAGGATGGGCAGGTGACCAGGTTCCATCCCGCTTCCAGCTTCAGCGTGAATAGGCCGTCGGAATCGGAGGCCACGGCGCGCGAAGCGGGAATGTTGATACCGGGCACGCCGCCCTCGGAGGCGAGCCAGAATCCCTTACCGGTAGGCAATACGTCTTTGTCCTTGAGGATAAGGTAGCCGGTATCGGGCGCGGGATGGCTGCGCCAAACGGCGGCGTAGAGCGGGCCGGTGCCGCTGGCGGCGGCGAGATCCTTCAGAGTGAGGCTGCCGTCGGCGATGAGCGGCAGACCCGCCATCTTCCACTTGATCCCGGACTTGAGTCCCAGTGGCGAGGACATGGCCGGTAACGGGCGCGAGAGCGTCAGCTTACCCTTGGAGGGAAAGAGCGATTGCGTGGATTGATCGGTAGCCGTGAAGCGGACCTCCAGGGGGATTTCCGGTTCCCGGGGCACGGGGACGGTGAACTCAAGCACGTCGCCGGTGGCGCTGGACCACCAGCCCAGGCTGTCCTGGCCGCCGTTCCAATAGCGGATTTTCCCCTGCAAGGCGGAAACATTATCCTCGATGATGATGCGCGCCTGCAGGGAATCCGATCCGAGCGCGCCGGAACCCGCCAGGCGGATGCGCGGCGGCTGGATATCCCGCCCCCAGAAATAACTGCCGGCCCCGGGAATCCACAATTGCCCGTCCTTGGGGGGCATCCACAGGATGGCGTGGTTGGGATCGCGACGGAACAGGGAGAGGCCCGTAAGGGAATCGCCTTCGACACGCAGACCCGGAAAGGCGGCGGCGGTGTCGATCACGGAAACCTGGAAGAGCGGGCCCACCTTATCGAAACCGGTGGGCAGCGGATTCCAAGCGGCCCCGAGGGAGAACAACACCGGGGCCTTGGCATCCTGGTTGGGATACACGACTCGATGGGAGGCATCGATGAATTTTTCGCCCCCCGGCTTGAGGGTATCGTTCGGGGCCGTATTGATGACGGCGGCGATTTTGTAAGTGGCGGTGGTGACCGCGCTCGCCTTGCCCTTGCGGTAGGCGATGGCTTTGACCGTGCCATTGGCGGAGAGTGAAAGATTGGATCCGATGTTCTTGGTGGATGCGTGCGCGACCGTATCCGGTTCGGTTCCGTCGAGGGTGTAGAGGATGCGCGTACTATCGGCCGCGCAGGTGATCTGGATGACGAGCGGGCCATCGTATTCGCCGCTGGGCGGATCGATCACGGGGGCCGGAGGCGGAAGATCGGCCGGTACGCCGAAGCTGAGCACCATGGAACCGGGGGCCTGGGTGGCGTTCTCGAATTTTATCCAGTCGGGGCTCTTGGCTTCGTTCAGGATTTGCACCGCATCGATGTCACCGGTGAATCCCCCGCTCCAAACACCGGCAGGGGTACGTACCGCCCCGATGCCGAAGACGTTTGGGGACAAGGGAAGGTTCTCGCCAGCTTTGGAAAATTCGAAAAGTCCGTCGCAGTATAATGAAAAGCTACTCCCTGTGGAGGTGACGGCAATCTGATGCCATTGTCCATCATGCAGGTCATGATCAGTTTCCGCGAATTGCACGGATTTTGAGGAGAGGATATCTTCCCACGCTCCGAGCGTTCCGCCCTTGGAATAGACTCCGAACTCACCCTGGCTGGCGACGGCCGTACGGATTCCGTAAACGGAGGGATTGTCGCGAACGTCCGTCGCCGCGGGGGCCGGAGTCTTTTCTTTCGCCCAAGCCAGCACGGTAAAAGTCGTGAGCCCGTCGGTTACCGGCTGGGGCGCTTCGATATGGGATGAGCCGGTAAAGGTGAGGCCCTTACCGATCGCACCGGCGTCGACGCTAGAAACCCCTTGTCCTGTTCCCTGGAAGCCGTTGAGTGTGGCGTCAAGTACCCGGGTATCGCTGCCACTGGAGGCAGTTTCGTTGAAGCCGTAATAGGCGCGCCAGCCGTCGTTGAGGGAGAAAACGTAGCCGGGGCTGGAAGCTTGCCATGCCGCCGCCTTGCCCCAGTACATGGTGATGTATCCCTTGTCGTCGTTGTGCAGGACCTTGGTCAATCGGACCCATACTTCAGCGGTATCCGTGCCCCAACGTTCGATGGCATGCACCAGGACCGCACCATCCGATCCGGCGAAGCGGATGTCCTTGCCGCCCGCGCCGACCTGGCTGAAGTCCAGGGTCTTCTTGCCCAAACGCACCAGGATGGGGACGTTCGCAAGATCCCCGGCCAGGTTGATGCCGATGGTGGTGGTATTGATGAAAATCTTCTGCGAGTGGGCCCAGGTCGCCAAGTTCTCCGGAACGAAGAGCGCGGCGTTCTTGCTCATCACGGTGTCTTTGCCATCGGTAACGCGGCACGCGTACATGCCCATGTCCTCCAAGGTGACCGCGGTTATGGTATAGGACTGGCCGGTGGCCCCGGTAAGGGAGGCCCCGTCCTTGGTCCATTGGTAGGCGAGCGTCCCGCTGGAGACGGCCGCTACGGAAAACTTGACCGGTTTCCCTTCCTCTGCGGTAACGCCCACGGGCTGGACGGTGATGGCAAGCTTGATATCCGGGGGGAATTCCCAGGTGAACATCTTCGCGTCCGGTCTCTGGTTCTCGTACGTGAGCTTCATCCATTCCGGGGAATGGGCCCCCATGACGAATTGGGGTTCGTCCACGATTCCCGAGAAGGGCGCGTCCACGGCCCAGTTGGAATGGCCGATGAAATTCCCGATGCGCGCGATCTTGTTCATGGGCTGGGTCAAAAGCCCCGTGGCCGCCTTGACGCCATTCTTGAAAATCGTGACGTTTTTCCCGTTCACGGTTACGCCGTAGCACCCCCATTTCTTCAGGTCCAGGCCTTTGGCCACATTGGTATGGCCCAAATCGATGCCCTGGGTTTCCCCACCGCCGGGCCAGCCCCCTCCCCCAGCCGGCTTAGGACCGAATCCCAGCGCCACCAGGGTATCCGATACGTTGGAACGCGCGAATACGAAGTTGTCGTTGTACTCGCCGTTCCCGAATTCGATCAAACGCTCCCAGGTTCCCGGCTTGGTCGGATATGCCCAGATGTTGAATGTGAAACTGGTCAGATCGGCAAAGCCGGCTCCCAGGTCCAGGTAGTCCCCATCCTTTACGCTGGTCCCGTCCAGGCTGTCGGCCATGCCGATGACTCCCTGGACGCTTTCGTTGCCGTCATAACTCTTGGGAGTCGCATGGTTGGAATTCCCCACGGAGTTCGAGCGCACACCGGTCCCGCCTTCGCTCAAGTGGTACACCTCGGTGAACCCCGCATCGGTCTTGAAAGTCTTGCTGCCGTCGGAAAGCCATGCCGAACCGGCCTTGCCCCAGAAAACCGTGATGTATTGCTTGTCGCTCAAGGAATCGACCAGGGGGATGCGTACCCAGATCTCGGCCTTTCCGAGCGTGCGGTTCCAACGCTCCACCTGGAAATCCAGATGCGTGCCGTCCACATCGGCGAAACGGACATCGGCCCCGTCGGTCATGCTTTGGGCGAAGATGCGGCTATCGGTGATGCGCACGAGCATGGGGAAATGGGCGTGGCTGGTACCGACCCCGGCGCCGGTGGCCGTGGTATTGATATGCAATTTTGCGGAGTGCAACCAGGCGGAATAGTCTTCCGCCGACCGCGCGGGAACGCAGACGGAGATCACAAACAAAACCCATATCCCAAAACGGCGCATACGCGTCAAACCCGGCTCCTGGAGCTATTTCCGGCTGATTATAGGGGCTGGAGGCGTCGAAACCCGGGGTCTTAAAAAGGGCAAAAATGGAGTAAAGGCTACCGTTCCGTGGCTACGGGCGCCCAGGCCGGGTTGTTGTCCGGCGACAACGGATCCGATCGCGCCGGGAGCGCCAAAAAGGCGGTCGGACCGCAACCGGGCCTATATTCGGGACAACGGGCGACGCAAAGAAGCCCAAACCGCCTTGAACGGCGCAACCCTGGAGTCCCGCATGCGTCCCTTCGCCCCGCTTCAAAAAACCCTGATGGCCACCTTGCTGCCGGCTTTCATCGCCAGCGCAGCCTTCGCCGCTTCCGCCGGGGATCCGGGATTGACCGTGCATGAATGGGGAACCTTCACCAGCCTCAGCGCCAGCGACGGCCGCCCGTTGGGAGGCTTGTACGTGGATGCCTCGCGCCTGCCCGCCTTCGTTTACGGTGTGCCCTTCTTCAACTTCGACGCCTCCCAGGACGGTTGGGCTTCACTCGACAAACTGCGCCACGTGACCGTGAAGATGGAAACGCCCGTGCTCTACTTCTACGCCCAGCAGGAAACCGATGTGGACGTGAAGGTGCGCTTCAACGGCGGCACCATCAGCCAATGGTACCCGCAATGTTACGATTGCGAGACCGCGCCCGCGGGCAAGTCCGTCGACTTCGCGAAGGCGCCGTACCAGGGGCATATCGGCTGGAAGGCCAAGGTACTTGCGCCGGGAACCGTCTTGCCGTTCACCACTACGGCCTCGGGACAGGAGACGGGGGAATGGACCGCGCCCCGCAATGTCGGCTCCAACCTGATACGCGGAGAGAAGGGCGAGGTCGAGCAATTCCTGTTCTACCGCGGCTTGGGAAGCTTCGGGAATACCGTGAAGCTGGCGTTCCAGAACGACAGCGCCTTCACGGTGACCAACGACGGGGACGAGGATATCGCCTTCGCCATGGTTTACGATCGGAAATACGCGGACTTGAACATGAGCGATGCCGCCATCTTGTACTCGGGTCCGCTCAAGGCCCATGCCAAGCTATCCCTGGTACACCACGCCGTAACGGTCACCGATTACCTGGCGAGGGCGGCCATGGACAACCTGCTGGCGGCCATGGTGGCCGCGGGCCTCACCACGGAAGAGGGCCGCGCCCTGCTCAACACATGGTACAATGGTTACTTCATCGAAGGCGGACTCAAGGCTTTCTGGATCGTGCCCCGGGCCATGACCGATCGCATCCTTCCCCTCACCATCATTCCCGCACCGACCGAGCTCAAGCGCGTCATCGTCGGTCGCAGTGAAATCTTCCCGCCCGGATTCGAGAAGGAATTGCGCGCGGCCCTGGCCGCCGATAGCTTGTCGAAATACTCCAAAGACAAATACTGGATGGCTTACCAGGATCTGCTCTACCCCGGTAAGGATTGGAGCGCGGCCACGGGGGTTTCCCGCTACCCGACCCGGAATCCCTCCCTTTATCAGTCTGGACGCTTTGAGTCCGGACGCGTCCGCGCCGAAAGCGCGCCCCTATTCCAATGGGGGGCCCGTCCCGCCGACGCATTGGGCCGCACCCCCGCGCCCCGTCGCTGACCTTTAAAAACCCCAACCCGGCCGGCCCCGCGGGCCGGACCGGGCTTCCACCCTCGCATTTTCGCCCCGTCCTTCCGGTTTTTTGCGGCCGCGGCGGCAACTTCCCAAACGACCCAGGGGAGCGCGGAAAAAAAAATTAAAGTCCTCACGGATTCCGCCGATATCCTGAAAAGGAGAGGATCCAAATCATGTTGGACTTGAGCCCCATCGCGAACGCCGTCAAATCGGTAGCCTCGACGCCCCCGCAGGCCCAGCCTGCGATCGCGGAGGAAACCAAGTCGGCGCCGGGTACCGAAACCGCCCAGGCGGTGGCACCCCCTACGCCCGCGAAGGGCGGTGAACCGGGCTTGGGTGAGCATGTGGACGTATACGATACGCAAGCCCCTCCCGAACCCGTGCCCAGCAAAAGCGCCAAGAAGAAGCAGGACGAAGCCGAGGAAGCCGCCAAGGAATCCCCCGAGCTTCCCGGCAAACCCGCGTTTCCCGAGCCGACCACCAGGCCGCCCGCCCAAGAACTGCCGTTCCTGAAGCCCCTTGGCCATAACGGCCTGTTGGGCCAAACCGTCGACGCTACCGGCTAAGCCCGGCATCCCCGCCTTAACAGTGGTATCATCGGGTCGATGCTGCGCATCGTCAAAAGGCATTTGTTCCGCCTTACCGGACCGGGCTGCTATCGCTGGTTGCATGCGCTGTGGTTCCGCACGCGCTTGATGCGCGCCCTGCGATCGCCCCGTTACGCGGAAAGCTTTTTCGGCGCCGACGTCCTCGCTTTCACCGCCCGCATCCGTCCGGGACAATTAGTACTCGATATCGGCGCCTTTCTGGGAGGATCGACCGCGCTCTTCGCGCGCGCGACCGGCGCCGGGGGCCGCGTCATCGCTTTCGAACCCGTGCACCATAAGGCCGCGGCCGCCTTGGCGAAATCCCTGGGCCTTACCGCGCGTATTGAACCCTTGGCCTTGGCGCCCGCCAACGGCGACACCGAATTGGTCATCCCCATTCGCGAAGGCGTCCCCCTCTATTCCCAAGCGGGCTTCGCTTCGTCCTACCCGGAAGCCGCGAAACCGGGCTCGGGCTTCACCTTCGAACGGTTGCCGACGCGCCTGATGCGGCTGGACGATTTCCTGGCGGCCGAAGGCCTGTCCGCCGAAGCCGTAGGCGCCGTGAAAATCGACGTGGAGGGATCGGAATTGGGCGTCTTCACGGGCGGGGAGGAATTCTTCCGCCGCTTCCGCGGGCCCATCCTATGCGAGTTCTGGTTCCATGCCATGCCGCCCCCGGGCTGGGTCTGGTTGCGCGAGCGGGGGTATTCCTGCCGTTACCTCGATCGCGGCGGCCAATGGCGCACGCTGGATACGCCCGAAGCGCTGTACGAAGCCGTGCGCGGCGAAACCTACGGCAATTTCCTGTGCGAACGCGCGGCCTGACTCAGTCGGGCTGCATCTCACCCTTGATACGGTAAAGCCACAGGGTAAGCTTGCCGAAGCGGGCCAGCATCTTGGCTTCGGACATGCCGATGCCGTCGGAACAGGAAAAGCAATTGTCGCAGTGCAGGGTAAGGGAATCGCTCCAGATGGAAAAGGCATAACCATCATTTTTGGTGCATTTGTAGCGCTTGAGTCCCTTGAAAGAGCGCGTCATGGTCATCAGCATGTCGGCGGTATCGCGTTCCCCGGCCGAGAGGGCCCGCTTGCGCACGACACTCTCGAAACCGTTCTCGTCATCGGGTTCCAGCGCACCGGCGGTGGAATCCAACGGCAGGATGCCGACGGAATCCTTGGTCAGGGCCATCTGGCAATCGGTCTTGGTATTCCGGAAATTGAACGCGACCTTGACCGGTCCGTTTTCGGGTTCGAAGGGAGGCTGGGGGGCGGCGGGCACGGAAATGCTGGCCAGGCAAACGAGGCCCAAGGCCAAGAGGGTTTCCCGCATCGTAACCAAAGCTACCCCTAGTTGCGGATTCCTGAAAGGGAGAAGGGGGGCCTTGTGAGCCCGCTCACACACTTCCAGGGGGGTTCCCAGATCCCCAGGTTTGCACGGTTACTGCCGGAAATACAAGCCTCATTGACCCCAGCGTGACCCATAGCGACGTTATTTTCCTGTGATGCCCAAGTACTTCCCGGTATCCGCCTCAGTCGCCTGTTTTCGACGCGCCTCCGCCATGCTGGCGCTGGCCTCCATCTCGCTGGCTTTCCCCGCCACGCATACCTGCCGTCCCGTGGCCGATGCCTTCAAAATCGACGGGGTCCTTGATGATGCCGGTTGGCAGGGGCTGGATACGCTGCGGCTTTTGCGCAATAACGATCCCGCGGGCGGCAAACCCAGCGCCGAAACCAAGGTGCTGGTGGCCTGGAGCGCGACCCGGCTGTACGTAGCGTATATCGCCGACGGCAAGAACGTGAAGAATACCGTCACCAAGCACGACGATGATGGCCTGTACGAGCAGGATGTGGTGGAACTTTTCCTCGATCCGGACGGTGACGGAAAGAATTATTTCGAGTTGGAATGGAATTGCCTGAACACGTCCCTGGATTTCTCCTTCACTTCGCCGTTGCAGGGACGGGACGTCGCCTGGGCCCCCAAAGGCATGCAAAGCGCGGTGAAGGTGCACGGCACCGCCAACAATCCGGCGGATACGGACACCGGCATGGTGGTGGAAATCTCCCTGCCCTGGGAAGGCTTCGCCGCGTGGTCCAAATCGGGCCTGCCGCCCAAGGCTGGCGACAATCTGCCCCTGAATTTCTACCGCATCATCTACTCCTCCCCCGGGGTCGCGGAACTGATATCCTGGACCTCCACGGGCGCGCCCAGCTTCCATATGCCGGAAAAATTCGGATCGCTGGTATTCTCATCCCAACCCGTAACGTCTTTGCTACCCGAGCGCCGCGCCGGGATCCGGACGCCCGCCGTCGGGAATCGCGCGGCCCGGCGCGCCGACGGAAAACTTTACACCCCACCCGTCGCAACGCGGCCCGGCGCGCTGAAACAGCCCGGCGCGCCGAATCTTTGGCTTTTTCAATCCCCCGCCCCCGCAAAGGCTCCCGCTTCCGTAACCCCCGTCAATTAAGCCCCGGGGAGCTTCCGGCCTCGCGCCCTATTTGACAAACCGCCCCTGAATTGGCCTATTTTGGTTGCGATTCCGCTTTGGCCACGCCGGCATTCACGCTATTTTCCTGAGGACCATCGATCATGACGCGACATCCTTTCCGTTCCGTACGCCCTTCGATCAACCGGACCATGCGCCGCATGGTACTGCAAGGTTGCGTCCTGATCCTCCCCGCTTTAATCGTTCCTCCCATGATCGGCGCCGCCAGCGTCAACGACGTGGTGAAGTCATTCGAAAGCAATAAGGAGTACGTAAAGCCTTTCGCTACCCTCTTCGGCTCGGCCGCGAACTCGGGTTGGAACCAGAGCGCGTCCATCGCGCGCGGCTTCTCCTTCTACCTGGGAATGCCCATCAACCTCGTCCAGATCAGCGACGACGATCGTACCTTCAAGGGCAGCATTCCGGACAACGGATGCATCGCGTACCACAAAGACAATCCCTCTGGAAAGACGTCATGCCCGGAATCCATCGGCTATACCGGCCAGACCATATTCGGAAAAGGCAAGGGGCCGACTTTGTCGATGCATAACTACGATTTGGCCACCAAGACGGTGACCCCGGGCATCGATACCTTGACCAGCGATGGCCTGGCGGGAGTGGCCGCGATGAATTGGATACCCTTCGGCATGCCCCAGATCGGCATTTCCTACTACCACACCGAACTCAAGCTGCGTTATATCGCCCTGCCCCTGCAGGTCGTATCGATGAGCATGCCCGGCTTCGGGCTGCAGCATGATTTCGCTTGGGCCATGCCCAACAGCCCCGTTCATGCTTCCCTGGCAGCCAACTGGACCTTACTGAGCGCCGAATGGACACCGGGCGGGGATATCTCGGGCAAGATGAAGCTCGATGGATCCGCGGCCACGTACAATGCCCTCGCGGGATGGACCTGGAAGAACTGGCTGGAGGTGTTTACCGAAATCGGCTGGGAAACCGCTTCCCTCAAGAGCAGCGGCTCGTTGATCCTCAACGCCAAGAAATCCACGGCGGAACTGGTCAAACCGAACCTGACCATGGAAGGCCGCAACGGCTTCCGCATGTCCTTGAATCTCGCTTTCCATCTCGGCTATGATGCGGTATTGGGCCAGAACATCGGCGCCGACTTCGGCAACCAGGTAAGCGTTCTGGCATACCGTTATAAATGAGGATGCCCCGGTACCATCGCATGGCGCACGAGTATTTCAAAAAACCAACGAAGGATGATGATATGGCTGCTTCGATTTTCCACCGCCGCTTGGCCGGTTCGCCCTTGCAAGGCGGCCTTGCCGCCCTCTGCGCCTTGGCACTCGTATGGGGATTGGCTGCCTGCGCCCTCCGGGAAAGCGTAGACGATACCGAAGGCGGACCGGGCGTGGTCATCTCGGTCAACGACAGTACCCGCGTCAACCTGGACTTCTCCGACATGTCCAAGATCGTCTTCACCGATTCCGGCGAATTCGATCTCGATGAAATCCGGAGGAAGATGAAGGACAAAGGGCTCAACCCCGACTCAGTGAAGATTACCGGCATCGTGGTCACCTACGACAGCGCGACCCACTCCTTCCTCCTGGACAACAAGGGCGTCAAGTTCGCGCTCAAGGTGTTCGCGCGCGAAGACGGCGGCACCCGCCGCCTGGTGCTGTATACCCCCGAGACCGATTCCGATGTCTTCAAGGTGCAATCCTTCGATCCCGATCAGGCCCTGTTCGAGTTGAACAAGCACATCTTCGGCTCGCCGGATGGTTTTCCGGGCTTCCTTTCGGCCATCAAGGACACCACCAAGCACAAGGAAATGTGCATCGCGGAGCTCACCTTGAAGGAAACCCTCAAGAAGGCCGGCAACCTGAAGCTTAACATGGTGGTTACGGTAGCAGGCAAGTAACCCGAGTCCCGGTATCGGAACAAGGCCTCGGCGCGCTGCGCCGGGGCTTTTTTCATGCCGCTTTTTATTCCGCTTTTATTCCATCAAGGGATAGGCTTGCGCGCGCGCCACTCGGGCTGCAGCAGCGCGTACAGGTATTCGTCGGCCCATTCGCCGCGGATGCAACAGTTCTCGGCGAAATGCCCCTCGCGGCGCATCCCAAGCTTTTCCATCATCTTCCACGAAGCGGTATTGCGGGTATCCGATACGGCCCAGATGCGGTGCACGCCTAATCCCCACAGCCAATCGATGAGCCCGGCCACGGCTTCCATGCCGTAGCCCTGCCCATGGAAGCTCCGGTTGAAATGGAATCCCATCTCGACCTGGCCCTGATCGGCTTCGCTGCGCTTGAAGGAGATATTGCCGATGCATTTACCGCCCTCGCGCAAGGTCACGGCGAACTCGTTCCAGACTTCGCAGGTGCCCGGCTCCACGGCTCCCTGGATTTCCAGATCGGCGCGCGTGTCCTCCATATCGAAGGCATCCCAGTGCTCGTACTTCGCGATTTCCGGATCCGACAGGATTTCGTACGCGTCCATCAAATCCGACGGCGAGAAGCGCCGCACGATAAGCCTCGGGGTTGCGTAGATCACAGCGGCCTGAAAGGTATCAAATCCCGTTTAAGAAAGCGAACAGCGGGATGCGCCGCAGCCCGCCCGCGCGCGCCGGCCGCTGATTAGCTTATCCCCGTACCCCCCGTACCTTATCGAGAGGAATCCATGTTTCGACCCAGCCTTACCCTGCCATACCTGCTCCTCCTCCTGGCGGCGGCCAACCTGCGCGCCCAGGCCCCCGCCGCCCCCACCCTCACCTTTCCCGGCGACATGGCCCAGAACGTGGTGGTGACCACCAGCCTGAAATGGAAAAAGGTTTCCGGCGCTACCGGCTACCACGTGCAGCTGGATACCGGGGCAAGCTTCGCGATGCCCGTGTTCGAAGATTCAACCCTCACGGATACGACTGCCAAGGCCCCCAAGCTCTCCGATTCCACGCGCTTCTTCTGGCGCGTGCGCGCGGCCAATGCCGCGGGCTTCGGGGCCTGGTCCAAGCTGCGCAGCTTCACCACCAATCCGCCCCTGGGCGCGGGTCCCACCACGGTGGCGCCCGATTTCGGGGCCGAAGGCACCCCGCTCTTCCCCACTCTGGTCTGGAATTCGTTTCCGGGAACCAAGACGTATGCGGTGCAGGTTTCCATCACGAGCAATTTCGCCACCCTGGTCTTTTCGGATACCAGCGTCGCGGACACGACGCGAAAGGTGAGCGGGCTGGAGAAGGATGTCCTTTACTATTGGCACGTGCGCGCGAATACCTCGCCGGTGCATACCGCGTGGACCAAGTCGGCGTTCTCCACCGCGGAGCCGGCGAGCGTAGTACGGGAGCCTAAGGCGCGGCGGGCCGCGAGGCAGGGATCAAGGGGTTCGGCAGCCGCGGCGGAAACCGGGCTATACCTGCGCGCAGGTATCGGGCACCGGGCCGACGGTCGCGTGCGGTAAGCCCGAACGGGAGGTGGCGGCCTACTTGACCATGTAGAATTCCCAAGCGATCCGATCCGGATCCTTGAAAGCCACGTACAACCTCCCGCCCAAGCCTGGGTCGGCTTTAACACCGGTATTCTCGACTCCGGCCGCATCCAAAGCCGCCGCCAGGGCCCGCAATTCGGGCTCGCTCTCGCAGGCCAAAGCGATATGGTCCAGTCCGACGCGGAAGGGGCTGAACGCATCGTTCGCCGGAGTGCCCGCTTCCGGTCCCTTGAAAGCTATAGCGGTAGTACCCGCACGGATGATGAGAACGGGAGCCTCGCGCAGGATGGGGAATCCGAGAATGGTCCCATAGAAGTGCTTAGCGCGGGCCAGGTCGCTACAACGCAGGCCGATATGATGGACGCCGGGGGTCTTGATGAGTTCAGGCATCCCCCAAGTATAAATCGATTACCGCCGCACGTCCGCCCGCGCAGCCCCGGTTATGGCCAGGGATTCCGGATCCTGGACGAAGGCGATCAAGCGCAGTTCCCGGCCCGCATCCGCCGGGATGGAAATGCGCGAATTTCCCGTTCCCGGCGCATCCAGGCGTAGCGTACGCAAAGCGCGCACTACGTTGCGATGGATCAAGATGCGCCCGCCGTTCTCGCCACCGCGCACAGGCACGGTCTTTTCAGGTTCGATCACCGCCAGATTCAGCAACGCTCCGGTGCGGTGGCCGGAGACCGCGTAGGTAACATTCACGTTACCGTGCGCGTCGGCGGAAGCCGAGTCGATGCGGATGGCGCAGTCCGCGGGCCTGGCCAAAGCCTTGCGGAGAGCGGCGCGGGCGGAACCGCTTTTGGATCCGACGAAACCTTCGGCGCCGTTCACAACCATCTCGGGTGTATACACCCCGCCGCCCAGGGCATCGGCATAGCGCCTTTGGCGATCCGTGAAGGCGGCCTGGCTGAATGGATCGCCCCATCCCAGGTAGTTCCAATAATCAACGTGGAAGGAGAGCGCATACACCGGCTTCGCATCCCGCTCGGCTTCGGCGGCGAGATCGGACAAGAGTTTGTCGGCTGGCGGGCAGCTGGAGCAGCCCTCGGAGGTGAAGAGTTCCACGACGGCGATACCGGTGGCAGGCGCCGGCGGCAGGGCGGCGGTAGCGAAAGAGGAAAAGACGCCGAGGGGGGCGAGCCCGACGGGCATGGCGCCCAAGGCGGCCAGGGAGAGGTATTTGCGGAGATTCAGGGGCATGGGATCCTCGGGGCCGGGGTGGAAGGCCGGTATGGATATGTCCTCTCCAACGAGCTCCCGTTACAGCGCGGAACTACCGCATGCCTTACCCGATCCCGTATAGTTCCCTGAGGATGCGTCGATGATGCCGCTCATGTGCCGGCAGGTAGGCGATCAATTCGCGCACGGTCAGAAGAACGCCGTTCGCCACCCCGCTACGCTCCAGGGCCGCCTGAGGCAAGGTTTCCGTGATCCAGGCGGAGAGTCCCGCTGCGGACCGGTACCCACGAATCAATTCTGACTTCGGTAACCAGCTATGGCCGGAAAGCCGGGTCCATAGGCCTTCGTCGGCTCCAGGAAGGGGTTGGATCTCGCCACGGCCAAAACTCAAGATACGGAACGACAGGATGACATGGGTGTCTACCACATGGCCGAGAACTTCCCGCGCGGTCCATTTTCCCGGTGCGTAGGCGTGATCCAATGCCTCCTCCTGCAGCCCTCCCAGCCATCGGGAAAAATCAGCGGAATGTTCCCGGAACTCATCCAGACTCCCGGAAAAGCCACGAAGATCAGGGTCGAGCATCCGGCGAAAAACGCTTTGTGCGAAGGGAATCGCTTCCATGGTTCCAATCCGGTGGTCCGGGCTACCAGCCCTCCTGGTAAATGTAGATTGGTAAACCGCCCCTTGGGTTGATCCGATTTTCGGAAAGGGGTCGGCGGCGATGCGGAATAAGCCGGATTACGTTTACGCAGTGTTCCGGGAGGTTCACATGGACGCCGCCAACAAACGCATCCGGTTCCTGATCGCCGCCGCCTTGGCCTGCGGCCTCGCGGGAGCGGCCAACTACAAAATAGGCCCCACCCAGGCCAACAAGACCTTCCAAGACGTGGTCTTAAAGCTCAACCCGGGCGATACCGTTTTCGTCGACGGCGGCGCCACTTTTCCCTCGGTCACCTTTTCCAGGTCGGGGAGCGCGTCCGCCCCCATCGTGGTTATCGGCCTGGCTACCGGGGGCAAACGCCCTCTCATCTCCGGTGGGGCCAACACCGTCCATTTCAAGACCGACTATCCTTACAAGGCCGGCGCCGACCATTATGTGTTCCAGGGTTTCGAAGTGACGGGCGGGACTTCGCGCTGCATCTACCACCAAGCCGACGATATCACCGTGCGCGACGTGGTAGTCCACGATTGCCCCGCGCATGGATTGCTGGGTGGCGATGTCGGATCCGGTTCGCTGTTGCTGGAACGAAGCGAGTTCTACGCCTGCGGCCTGGGCGATAGCAAACACCAGATCTATATGTCAACGGATGAGGTGAACCATCCGGGCAGCGTATTCCGCATGCAGCATTGCTACGTGCACGATGCCAAGGGCGGCAACAACGTGAAATCCCGTTCCGAGCGGAACGAGATCTATTACAACTGGATCGAAGGAGCGTACTACCACGAATTGGAATTGATCGGTTCGGATCCCGGAGGCGTGGACGATGGGTGGGATCCGCGTCTCAAGCGCGAGGATTCCGATGTACTGGGGAACGTGTTCTGGAAACGCAAGACGGCGGCCAACAACGACAGCAATTTCGCGGTGTTCCGCATCGGCGGGGACGGCACCGGGGAGACCCATGGGCGTTACCGTTTCGTGAACAATACGGTAATCGCGGGCACGGGCGCGGTGTTCCGCTGCTTCGACAGCCTGGAAAGCGTGGAGATGCACAACAACGTATTCCATCGGCCGGGCGGGGGCCTCAACCTGATGCGCGTAGTGGATGCCTCCTGGACGCAAGGCCATGCCGTGATCGCAGGGAGCGACAATTGGATCACCACGGGGGCGGTCAATGCTCCCGCGGAATGGAAGGGTACCCTGCAAGGTACGGATCCTGGATTCGTTTCCTTCGCCGCGCGGGATCTGCGCCCCCTGGAAAACGGCGCGTTGGCCAATGGGGGTGTGGCCGCCACCGCTAGCGCCGCCGGATTCGATTTCCCCAAGCCCTTGTTCCCGCCCGCGGCCTGCCCGCCCTTCCATGCCCTGGCGTTGTCACCGGTGGCACGGCCGGTCAACGGGGTCTTGGACATCGGGGCGTATGAGGCGGGGACGGTCGCCGGGGTCTCCCCCCGTCAGGGAAGCAAGTCTCTGGCCGCGCATATAGGTACCATCGGGCCGGGCCTGCGCTGGTCTGGGATAGGCAGCCCTATTGCATGGGGCCGCGAAGCGGGAGGGAATTTCCTGGATGGCCGCAGGGTCGAGAAGTAGCGCGTCCTACTTACGGGCCGTACCTGTCCGTGAGATTAGCGGCCTGGAACGGCGAAGCGCGGCGTTGCGGCCGGGGTCTCATGCCGGCGGCCCAGCAAGTCGATCATGGGCCCGGGGAAGATCCCGCTCCAGGTAACCCGCGCACTACCCTGGCGTAGGGCCTGGGGCACGCTGCCGGCGGAACGCGTCGCGTACATACGGTAGGAAACCTCGCGCGCGGCCTCTACCATCTCCGGATAGGGCCGATCGCATACGTCCAGGAAGCCGTCGTTGTAATTTTCCCCATCGAAGCGCCCCGTGTAGATATTGTCGTTGTACTGGAACCAATGTGCGCCCACCAGGTTCGGATGCAACAGGCATTCGTCCAGCATGCCCGCGTATAGGCGCGCCCGCAGGCGCTGGTCCAAGGCCGAGCGCAGGCCAGAATGGGGTAAGCCGCGATCCAGGGCGCCGTAGTGGAATTCCGTGATCATCACCGGCTTGTCCACGCCACCGGGCAACGGCAGGGCTATCAGCGAATAGTCGTAGCGATTATGCGCGATCACGTCCAGGTATTTTCCGGCCGAGCGCCATACCGCTTCCGGAGCCACATGGATGCGGCTGCCCAGGTACAGCATCGCGGGCATGGCCGCTTTCATTTCCTGGGATACGATGCGGAAATAATCCTCCGAGACCGCCGCGCCGGCGGCATCGGGCCAATTCAATTCGTTATCGCTGAATACGCCCAAGCACCAGGGATCATCCGCGACCTTCGGCTTTAAGGCGGCGAGCAGCCCCTTCACGGTGGCGCGGAAGGCCGCGGTATCCAGGGAGTTGGGCACCGTCTTGTTCACCCCGGTGGCGAAGTTCACGGTGTAAGGGGTCTTCTTCAATCCATAGATGTTCCCGTCGGACCAATTGCCGAAGGTGTTCACGCCCCAACTGCGGAAACGCTTGTGCGCCAGGTTGGCCGATTCCGTGCTCCAGGCCGATCCGAATTTGCGTTTGAGGTTGGACGCGCGGTAATCCCCGTTGCCGGGCGGGTTGAGGAAATAGTTCTCGCGTCCGGCCACCGGTGTAGTCTCGGACGAATTCACGCAGGTGATCCCGTTGGACCAGAAAAGATGGCCATCCGGATCGACCAGCCACCAGCGCCCGTCCATCTTCTCGGCGCGGAAATGCCCGGTCGCTTCGCGCTTGGGCCCGTCGGCCCATCCGCCGTAGCCGTCCCAGCCGGTCGGTCCGGCTTTGGCTGCCAGCTCCGCGGACTCCGCGTCCCGTTGCGCCTGGAGATCGGCGGTACCCGCGGCCTTGCCGGGCCAGGTCTTATGCCGGTACTGGCCCAGGCTGTCCACCACCGGGAAGAAGGTGGACTTGAGTTCCGTTTCGCTGGGAGGGGCGTAGACGCCCCACAAGCGCACGTCGTCGATAGTGAACCCGCGTCCCGGCCCGGGGGAATTCACGGAAAGCTGAACCTGGGTGATACGCGACAGATCCACGATTTCCCAATGCTCGGTGTATCCTCCGGGTAGTCCCTTCATCCCCTTCAGGTAACTCGGGAGATACGTAGGCGGGGTGTTACGGTTGAAATGGACGTACAGGGTATCGGACTGGCCCGGGGCCAGCCGTAGGAATCCCGTGTTGGAAGGGTAACTGTTGTCCTCGTTGACGCTGCCCTGGATGGCCAGCGGGCCTATACCCGTATTGCGCACCACCATCACGGCGCCCAGGGTCCCGGATGCATCCTTGGCGGGAAAGGTCAGGGTGACGCCTTCCCAGCCCGCGGCATCCTTGGGCGTGACCGCAAGGGCGGCGTTGCCGGCCTGTGAGGCGAGCGCTACCGTGGCGCCGAAAGCCTTGGCCGAACCGATGGCGAAGCCGTTGTCGAAATCAAAAATCAGCGGTCCGGGCTGGGCCGCGGTAAGTCCGGCTGCAATAGCCATGGCCAGGGCTAGGGCCGGGCAGGCCGCAATGCGGAAGGGTCCGGGGAGCATAGGGACAATCTACCGGGAGACGGCGGTTCGCGCCTACGGGAAAGGGCGATGGTTACGGGCGGAGCGGTACGAAAAGTGTCATGGATGCCGCTTCCGTACCGGTCGGAACGCGCGATGTGTCCGGCGAGGCGGTTCCCGGCTTCATTCCCCGTGGTTACCGTGGGCGATGGCCTTCTCGATCCGCCGATCGGGCACCAGCCACAAGAGCGCGACGGCTACGTAGCAGGCCCAGCTGATCCAGGGTGTGATCCAAGCCGCGCCGATGGCGGTGGCGTACAATCCCGTTGAGACCAGGCCGCGCTTATCGCCCTGGATGGCCGTGGCCAAAAGGCTATCGCGCCCGTGATGCCGCACCAACAGCTTGACCAGCAGATTGAAGGCGACACCGGAGGCCAGCAGTACCACACCGTATATAGACGTGGGCAGCGCTTCGAAATGGTTCTCACCCATCCAGGCCGTGGTGAAGGGAACCAACGAGAGCCAGAAAAGCAGGTGCAGGTTGGCCCACATTATCGATCCGTTGACATGCTTGATGGCATGGAGGATATGATGATGGTTGTTCCAGTAGATTCCCAGAAACACGAAGCTGAGCACGTAGCTCATGAGGATCGGCAGAAGCGGACGCAAATCCTCCCAGGCATGCCCATGGGGAGCCTTCATTTCCAGGACCATGATGGTGATGAGGACGGCGATGACGCCGTCGCTGAAGGCTTCCAGGCGGCCTTTGCCCATAATGTCTCCTTTGTCCTAGATCCGCCAATGTAACAAATGGTCATTTATGATATGATGGAAGCGACCCAAGGAGGCGGCATGCGCGCGCGCAATAACGGCAAGACCGACCACGGCCGGAAGTTGAAACCGGAAAGCCTGATGATGAGCTACGGGTACAATCCCGAATGGTCGGAAGGCGCCATCAAGAGCCCGATCTTCCAGACGTCCACCTTCGTATTCAAATCGGCCGAGCAGGGAAAAGCCTTCTTCGAGGTGGCCTACGGCTTGCGGGAGCAACGGCCCGGGGAAAAGACCGGACTCATCTACAGCCGTATCAACAATCCCGATCTGGAAATCCTCGAGGACCGGCTTACCCTGTGGGACGAGGCCGAGGACTGCGCCGTGTTCGAAAGCGGCATGGGGGCCATCACCACGGCCTTTCTGGAATTCCTCAAGCCCGGCGATCTGGTCCTCACCAGCGCGCCCTTGTACGGCGGCACCGATCATTTCCTGTTGACCTTCCTGCCCAAAATCGGAATCGAGGTGATGGAATTCCAGCCTCGGGAAGAACCCGAGGCCATCGTGAAGCGCTTGGAGGCATCTGGCAAGCGCGAGAAGTTGGCGATGATCTATATCGAGACCCCGGCCAATCCCACCAACGCCCTGATCGATATCGCGGCCTGCCGCGGCATTGCGGACCGCTTCGGAGGCCCGGGCAAGCGGGTTCTGATCGCCGTCGATAACACCTATATGGGACCGCTCTGGCAGCATCCCCTCAAGCATGGCGCCGACCTGGTCCTGTATTCGGCGACCAAGTACATCGGCGGGCATAGCGACGTGATCGCGGGAGCCTGCCTCGGCAGCAAGGAGTTGATCCACCGGGTCAAGGTGCTGCGTACCTTTCTGGGCAACATGGCCGGGCCCATGACGGGCTGGCTATTGATGCGCAGCCTGGAAACCCTCAAGATACGCATGGAGCGGCAGGCCCTGAACGCCGAGGTGGTCGCGGCCTGGCTGACGCGGCATCCCAAGGTGGAAAAGGTCTACTACCTGGGCCTGCTCACCGCCGAGGATGGGCAGCAGTACCGCATCTACAAGAAGCAGCACAATTCCCCCGGCGCCATGATGTCCTTCGACATCAAACGATCCGAAGGCGCCCCGGGCCCGGCCGATCCCGCCGCCGACGAGGCGGCCGCTTTCCGTTTTCTCAATCGGCTTAAGCTGATCAAGCTGGCGGTGAGCCTGGGCAGCACCGAATCCCTCGCGGAGCACCCCGCCACCATGACGCATATCGGGGTGGGCGAACAGCATCGCGCCGAGATGAGCATCACCGCGAAACTCATCCGGCTATCGGTCGGGGTCGAGGACGCGCAGGATATCATCTGGGACATCGGGCAGGCGCTGGAAGGCGTCTGAATTACATTTCTTCCGCGGACCTGCTACCCATCCGGGGCCCGACGTGACGCGGGGGAAACCGGACACGGAAGCCAAACACCTGTTCGGGCCTTTCGGCCGGTTGGTGATCGAGCCGACCCTGGGCTATGCCTATGGGTGGTGGCAACCGCGTGGATTCACCGACGCCCTCGGGCCCAAGGATAGCCGCGTCTACCACCTGAAATCGATCTACGGCGGTCCCGCGGCTTCCCTGTACCTGGGTGATTCGGACCATTTCATCCTTACCGTAGGCGGCAAGCTGGGGTGGGGATTTTCGCATACCGGCGTGTTCGGGTTGGGCGCCAAGGTTTCCTACGCGTTCTCATTCGGGGGCAGATAACCCCGGGGTCCGGCGTTCCGACCGGTCCCCGGGCGGTCGGCGGCCCAGGGGGATGTGGCCGCTTTCCGTTTCCTAAGGTAACCTGTAAGTTACTCCGGTAAAATACGCGCCGGGCGGCGGCCCTTCCCGACCCTTCTTCCATCCAACCCGAAGAGCTTCCCTTGCATCGCGTTGCCCAATCTGGGCGCAGCCGCAACCCGATGCAGCCCGGTGACCGCCGGCTTGATTTCCACCAGCTTGCCGCCTTCCCGCTGGCTCTCATAGTTCAGCTTCACCCAGCTCTCGTCCTTGGCGACCTTGAGCACCCGCGCCTCGTCCAGCCAACCATCCCACCAGCGCCCGCCGAACTGGCTCTGGTAGCCGATACCCACCGGGTTGGCTGCGCCCGAGGACCAGTTTCCCGGATATTGCTTCGTCACCGGGGTCATGTCGATGTAGTACTTGACCGTAGGGTTGTCGTGCACCACCGTCAGCAAGTGCCATTCGTTGGGCTTGAGCTCGGCCGCGGTGCCGCGATGCTCCAGGCAGGCGTCGCCGCCCAGCTCCACGCACATCTCCGAGACGTACTTGCCGTTGTTATCGCCCCAGGAATAGATGCCGTACATCTGCACGCGCCAGGAATCGTCCCCTTTGGCGAAAATGGTGATGTATTCGGTGGGATACGAAGCGGCCTTTACCCAGATCGAGAAGGTCAGCTTATTGGTGATGTCGAACAGGTTGTTCTTGGTCCCGTTCACCTTGATGTAGCGCTTGGCGCTGTTCTTGAACTCGGGGCATTTTCCGATTCGGCAATCAGCGGTATTGGCGGCGGCGAAGGCGTAGCCGGTGGCGTGGGCCTCACTGGGGGTAGCATCCTTGTAACCCCCTTCGGCAACGTTGCCGGCCTCGCCCAGATGCCACACGCCCACCCACCCGTCCTCGGCGGCGAACACGGCCTTGCCGTTGCTTTCGCTCTTGGCGGCCGGGTTGCCCCAGTGCATGGTTATCGATTGCGCCGCATCATTGCCCTTCACGTCGGTACGGACCCAAACGGCCGCCTTCTTGGCGGCGGCATCCCAGGATTCGATCTCGTAAGGCAGGGCCGCGCCCGCAGCCGAAGTAAAGCGCAGGTCTTCCCCGCCGGATTGGGCCTGGGTAAAATCGAAGTTGGCCGCGCTCAGGATAACGGGAAGGGCGAATCCCTTCACGTCCCCGGTCACGGCGGCTCCTCCCGCGGAGGTGTTAAGCACGATGGGCGCTTTTTTGCCCCATTCCCCGTACATGGCCTGGGCTCCGGCGCCCGATGCCATCAGCGCCGCCATCCCCAAGCAAAGAGCGTAGCGTGAACGATTCGTCGACAAAAACATGAACCAAGGCTCCATTCCCCACCGCAGAGTTTAGGGGATAATATCGCCGCGGCCGGCTGGACCGGACTCCCAGTTCGATTGGAACTCTTCCAGGAATCGTTCCAACCGTCCAACCTTGAAAAGCGGTTAGCACGCGAATTACGCCCGATTTCTAGTATTTGGGCAATGCATCGCCTCAAGCCGCGGGGCCTTCCCGCCGCGCTCCTCCTGCTCCTGCTCACAGCCGTTCCCAGGGCCGCCGAACTCAACCAGGTTTCCATCCATTACAAGTACAGCGACGGCGATTTCCCTTCCGTCATCCAGGCCATCGACGCCTACACCAAAACGCATAAAAGCTATCCCCGCACCGACAGCATCTTCATCGCCAAGCACCTGGCGGTGGTGTACACGGCGAACCCCGAGACCCGGGAACGGGGCAAATATTACATGTTCCAATTGCTGGATCTGGTGCCTTCGGCCGAACTGGTGGACATGTACGTGAGCGACGAGATCGACAATATCTTCAGCCGCGTGCGCAAGGAATACGAAAGCCATCACCAGGATGTGGCCGCCCACCAGGCCGCCGATCGTGAATCGCGCAAGCCGCTGTGGCAAAAGCCCTGGGCCTGGGCCGCGGGTGCGGCCGTGGTAGGGGTAACCGTCGCGATACTGGTATGGCCCGATGACAAGCCCAAGCCCGAGTATGTGGTACCGTAGCGCCCTCCGCCTGGGCGCGGCCGGGTTATGCGCCGCGTCCGCCTGGTGGGCCTTGCAGGCTTGCGCGGTCGATCAATCCGGCGATCCGGCCCTGCTTACCGTCAAAGTGGATACCGCCGCCAAGCATTTCGATTCCATCTACGTGATCCTTAAGGACGCCCAGGGCTCCGATACGCTGTGGCGCGACTCGCTCAAAGATCCCTCGCAACTCGCCCATCTACCGACCAAGGGATACCATGGCCAGGAAGCCGTCATCCTCGTCCAGGGATGGAAGGGCGGCGCCATCGTATACGAAGAGAAGCGGACGTTCGATCCTGCCAAGTCGGCGCTGGCGCCGCGGGATACCTTGAAGGATCTCTCCGCCGCCATCACCGCCTTCGCCTGGAGCGCCCGGGAAATCCTGCTGCCTTTCGGGGACTCGTCCCATTACGCCACCCTGGGCGTGCTTCCCGCCAAGGCGGATGCGAGGGCCGCTATCCGGCTAAGCGATTCGACCCTGTTCGCCGTGCGCGATTCGGGAACCAGCGCCCAAGGGGGACGTCGCTACCGTATCCTGGCGCGCAAATCGGGAATCGGCTGGATCATCGCGACTTCGCTCGCGCGCCCGGATCTGATCGATTCCATTTCCGTGCGCATCAGCGTCGGCACCAACACCGTGCCCCAGCCCGCGAGCCGCACGAACAAGTGGACCCGCAATGTTACCCCCACCTGGACCTGGACCAGGGGAGGCACGGGCGGAATCGGATTCTACAATGTGCGTCTGGACTCGGATAGCCTGGCGGGAGAGATCGTCGGGGACACGGAGTGGACCGCCAAGACGGCTTTGCCCGATGGGCCGCATACCTTATACGTGCGTGAGGAAGATGGGGACGGGCAATTCTCCCCTCCCATCGGCATCGCCCTGATCGTGGACACGCAAGCCCCAGCGGCCCCGAAGGTGTCCAACGCCAGCCTGTCCGCAACCTATGATCCCCATCCGGCCTGGAGCTGGATACGCCAGGGCGATGGTGCGGGCCATTTCCGCGTCAAGCTGGACGACTCCGATCTCAGCGTGGGCGCCACGCCGGTCGATTCGCTCAGGTTTACCGCCAAGGACAGCCTGCCGGTGGGCGCGCATACCTTGCGCGTACAAGAGCAGGACTCCGCCGGCAACTGGTCGCTTTCGGGTTCCGCCACCGTAACCGTGGTGTTACCCGATAGGACCCCGCCCGGCAAGCCCCTCCCCGTGGGGCCGCAGGGGATCCTGATCCCGACCCATGAAAAGCTCACTTGGCGCAGCGGCGGGCCGGACGGGTCCGGGGTATACCGTTACCTGATCGACAAATCCGATTTCGCCAAGGACAGCCCCACCGAAACCAACGATAGCGTGCTCGCGCTGCCGCCCAACCTGGACACCGGTCTCGCCAAGCATACGCTGCGCGTACAAGAACGCGATTCGGTGGGCAACTGGTCGGAAGCGGCCGAGTTCGGGTTTACGGCGTATCATTTCACCTTCATCCGTTCCAAGATCGACACCGAGCTCGTGCTCACGGTGGCCCCGGACAGCGTGCACTTGCGCCTTTCCCGCCGGGTGAAAACGCCCAAGAACGATTCCGAGGCCGCCCTGCAGCGCCTACAACTGTGGTACCGTACCAAGGACAGCCGTGTAAGCGACGCGGAACAATGGCGGAGCCAATTCGTGCGCCGCGACCTCAAGCAAAATGGATTCGGGCAACTCATCACCTTGGCCGGGTTCACCGGGGTCAACATCGATTCGACCAAGCTGTGGAAGATGGAGCGGCTTCCCTTCGTAGGCGGCACCCCGCCCGAGGAATACCTCATCAAGGCCCTGGGCACCGACTTGCGCCTGAACGTGCAAGGGGATACCTGGACCGAGGCCAGCCCCATCATCCTATGGGAACAGGGCCATTTCGATCCCAACGAATTGTGGAAATTCCAGACCTATCTCGACAAGTGGTTCATCGACTGAGCGCCCGCCCGCGGGGATTCGTATCTTGATCGCATGAACGATCCCATCCTCGGCAGCACGCCCCTAGGTTTTCCCTGGCAGACCCCGGACCCTTTCCTGTTCTGCGCCTATCATCTCGACGCCTATCCCGCCGGCGACGGCAGTCTGGGTCCGGCGGCCTCCCTGGCGGGCCGGGACATGGGCAGCGACTTCGCGGGCAAGGACGGCTGGCGCATGTACCACGGGGAAACCATTCCGGGCTTCCCCCAACATCCCCATCGCGGCTTCGAAACGGTGACCATCGCGCGACGCGGCCTCATCGACCATTCCGATTCCTTGGGCGCGGCCGCGCGGTTCGGGCCCGGCCACGGCGAGGCCGGACGCGGGGACGTGCAATGGGTGACGGCGGGCAAGGGCATTCTGCATTCCGAAATGTTCCCGCTCATCGACGAGAACAATCCCAATCCCCTGGAGCTTTTCCAGATATGGCTCAACCTGCCCGCCGCCGACAAGATGGCGGAACCGCATTTCACCATGCTGTGGGCCGAGAACGTTCCCGTGCGTACCGAGAAGGACGCGGAGGGACGTACCACAGAAGTTACGGTAGTGGCGGGATCCCTGCACGGCTCCGTAGCGCCCAAGCCTCCGCCCCAATCCTGGGCCAACCATCCCGAAGCCGACGTGGCTATCTGGACCATACGCATGGCCCCGCAAGCGGAATGGACCCTGCCCCCTGCCGCAGCCGGCAGTAACCGTACCTTGTATTTCTATCGCGGCGAATCGATACGCCTGGGCGATCGCGAGATCAAGGCGGGCCATGCCATCCGCTTGCAAGGTGACGCGCCCGCGCGCATCCGTAACGGCAAGGACGAGGCCGAATTCCTTTTGCTGCAAGGCCGGCCCATCGGCGAACCGGTGTTCCAGCATGGGCCTTTCGTGATGAATTCGCGGGAGGAGATCGAGCAGGCCTTCCGGGATTACCAGCGGACCCATTTCGGCGGCTGGCCTTGGGAAAGCGACGATCCGGCCCATGCCGCCAAGGAAGGGCGTTTCGCGCGCCATGCCGACGGGCGCGAGGAGCGACCTTAGTCGATCCGCTTGCCATCCAAGCGCAGCACGGCTCTGCCCCGGGCATCCAGGAACAGCACGGGGCCGCGGCGCCACCAGGCTTCCGCTCCCTTGACCGTTCCCCGTAGGGGCGCGATTACGGCGTTGGAATTACTCCCGAACAACACATCGTAGGCGAAATCCGTGGTCATGGCGGTAAGCGTATCGTTGCGCTTGTCGCCGCCCGGTATGCCATGGCCCATGCCCACGAAGGGCTTGAGCACCGACTTCACGCCTTTGCGCGTCAGCACGCGATGGACGCAGGCGCTGCCGTAAGAGACCAGTGCCGGATTGCCCAGGGCATATCCTACGTCATACGGCACGGTGGGATCGCTGGTGCCGTGGAAACTGATCACCGGCAGCTTGGCGTTGTTCAGCAAGGTCGAATCGCCCACGCAGCCCCAGCAATTGATGATGCCGTTGATGGCGGAGGAAACCCCAGGCGTGCCGCTGGAACCTTCCACGCCGCCTAGCGCGGCGGTATCGATGAAAGCCGGGATCTCATCCTGATCCATGTAGGCATAGTTGAGGGAAAGCGCGCCCCCGGCCGAGGTCCCGCCCATCATGATGCGCGTGTCGTCGATTTTGTAATCGCCCTTATGGGCCCGCAGGAAACGCACGGCGGCCTTGCCGTCCTGCACGGCCCGCAGCACTTCGGTGGCCATGGCTTCCCTGGTCGTCATGCCCGTTTCCAGGCGATACCCGAACGAGGCGGTCACGTAGCCTCTTTGCGCGAAGTAGCGGCACAGGTAGACGATATCGCCGTCCGTCTTGGAGCCGGCGGAGAAACCGCCGCCGTGGATGAAAATGAGCAAGGGCCGCGACTTGGCGGTGTCGCCCACGGGTTGGTAGACATCCATGAGAAGCTGTTCAACCACGCCCGCATGATTCTTGGCGCCCCCGTACAGGATGTTGGATGTGACGGTGGCGTCGGTGAAGACCTGCTCCCTGTAACGCACGGGAGCGCCTAATGCGAGCTGGGCCGCGGCGGCCAGCCACGGTAATGCGAGTTTGATTCCCATCTTGGCACCCCCCACATCGGATAAGGTAACACCGCGGTTCCCGGCCGCAGTATGATTCCCGGCGCTGCGTTTACAAGAGCAACCGCGAATCCTCCAAGGGATTTTACCACGGTCCGCCTGATGCAGGCGGCATAAAGTGGGCGGGAACTGCGCGGGAAAGTGGGCCATGGCTTGGTGTAATGTCATTGTAAGGACAACCCTGGTAATGACAATGACATTACCAGGCGGGGAACGGGTAAGGCGGGGAATAGGGAAAGCCAGGGGAGTACTGCACGGAACCCATGAAAGGATTGATCAGCCGGAGGCGGCTTGGGCCAGGGCCTGGGCGAAGACTTCGCTGTCCTGGGCCCCGGAAACGGCGAATTTACGATTAAACACGAAGAAGGGTACTCCGGTGACCCCGAGCTGCGCGGCCTCGCGCAGGTCGGCTTGCACTTCCGCGGCATAGGCTTGCGGGTCGGCCAGAACCGCTCGCGCCTTTTCCGCATCCAGGCCCGCATCCACCGCCAAAGCGGCCAGCACCCCGTGATCGGCGATGCTCTTGCCTTCCCCGAAGTAAGCGCGGAACAAGCGGTCCTCCATGACGTCGCCCTTCCCCTCGGCCTTGGCCGCCTGGATCAGGCGATGCGCGTCCAGGGAGTTCGCCACCACGGCGCGGTCAAAATCGTAATGCAACCCCAGCTCGGCTCCGGCGCGGGCGATGCGTTCATGGCCGGCGCGGATGCGGTCCGGCGACCATCCCTTGCGATCAACCAGGTACTGTTCCAGGGTGATGCCGGGTTCGTTAGGCATATCGGGATTGAGTTGGAAGCTTTTCCAGGTTATTTCCACCTCCGCCTTCCCGGGGAAGGCCGCCAGTGCCTGTTCCAACCGGCCCTTGCCCAGGTAGCAGAACGGGCACATGATATCGGACCAAATCTCGATCTTCACAAAATACCTCTTGATGCCGGCCCGATTGGCCCAGGCATGCTTCAGGCAAGATACTACCTTTGCCATCGGGTGGTGGGAATGCGAAAGGAACGACTATGCTCCGCATTCCCTCGTGGTTTTGCGCGCTTTCCCTGGTTTCATTTTCCGCCGCGGCCGAGGCCGTGGTGCAAATCCCCGTCGGGCCGTTGCTCAACGCCCGGGCCGTCACCACGCTTACCGAAGGTAAACTGGTAACCTGGACCATGGGCATCGACGGCAACGGGGGCGGCGACGGCTACCTCACTTCGGCCGCCTCGATATTCCATGGCGACAAGAACATCAAGGCCCTGCCCGATACCTCGCTCATCCCCGCCGACGCCCGTCATCCGGCCATACAATTGCATTGGTCCAACTCCGATGGCACCGGCAATCAGACGCGAGCGCTGCACGGGGCGGACAGCTTTACCGTGGCCGTGCCTCAAGGCATCTATAGCAAACTCTTCCTGGTCTTCACCAGCTCGGAAGGATCGTCGACTCTCACCTTCACCTTGATTTACTCCGACGGCGAGGAGAAGAAGACCATCGAGCTTCCCGATTACTTCAACGTCATCGCGGCCACGGACGCGAACTGCTTCAACCTGATTACCGATTTGGCCAAATGGAGCAAAACCAACGGCGTCGCCGAAAACAACCATCATATGGTGGATGGGGTGGAATTGCATCCTGCGGCGAAGACCCTGACGGCGGTGAAGGTGGCCAAGACCGCCAAGGCCTATCTGGTGTTCTGGGGCGCCACGGGTATCACCACGGGTACGGTAGCGGCCCGGGCAACCCCGCTGCGGCGCCAGGCGCACGGAACCGGGAAGCTCCTTCGCATCGAAGGCCTGCCGTCGGCGTCGGGTGAATCGCCTTCAGTGACGGCGGACGGACGTATAGGGATGCCCTAATCCCGCCCTTTCTCGCGTTCAGGCGGTACTGAAAGCCTCAAAAATAGGCTCTCCCTCCAATACCTCATTGGACGGGAGGCCCGTTTTAGCTATCCTCACCCTTCCGCTTCGCTTCCATACCGGACGCATCATCGCGGTCCAGGTAGGAGCCTCATGTCGAAAGTCCCGTTTACCTCGTTATCCCTTTCCAAAGACGTCCTGAAATCCATTGAAGAAATGGGTTTCGAAATGGCCACGGCCATCCAGGGCGAAGCCATTCCGCCCATCATGGAAGGCCGCGACGTAATCGGCCAATCCGGCACCGGCACCGGCAAGACCATCGCCTTCGCCGTGCCCGCCGTGGAAAAGACGGATACCTCCATCAACGCCACCCAGGTACTGGTGCTTTGCCCCACCCGCGAGCTGTGCATCCAGGTGGCCGAGCAGATCGGCAAGCTGGGCAAGCACAAGAAGAACCTGCGCGCCCTGCCCATCTATGGCGGCCAGGCTTATGATCGCCAATTGTTCGGCCTCAAGCGCGGCGCGCATATCGTGATCGGGACCCCCGGCCGCCTCATCGACCATCTCGAGCGCGGCAGCCTCAAGCTCGACCAGGTGAAGCTGGTGGTGCTGGACGAGGCCGACGAGATGCTCGACATGGGCTTCCAGGAAGACCTCGAGAAGATCGTCGGCAAGGTGCCCGCCGAACGGCAGGCCGTACTGTTCTCCGCCACCATGCAGCCCGGCATCAAACGCCTGGCCCAGGCTTTCCTCAAGCAACCTCTGATGATCAAGTCCACCCCGGAAAACCTGGCGGTGCCGGCCATCGAGCAGGCTTACCTGGAAGTGAACCGCTGGCAGAAGCCCGAGGCGCTCTGCCGCCTGTTGGATTTCCACCGGATCAAGCTCGGCATCGTATTCTGCAATACCCGCATCGGCGTGGACGAACTGGTCGAGCATCTGCAGGCGCGCGGCTACTCGGCCGAGGGCTTGCACGGCGAGCATAAGCAGGCCATGCGCGATCGCATCATGGCCAAGTTCCGCAACGGTACGGTGGAATTGCTGGTCGCCACCGACGTGGCATCCCGCGGTATCGACGTCAAGGACGTGGAAATGGTCGTCAATTACGACCTGCCCAAGGACGAAGAGGATTACGTGCACCGCATCGGCCGCACCGGCCGCGCCGGCAAAAGCGGCATCGCCCTGAGCTTCGCTTCGGGCCGGGACATTTTCCGCCTGCGCAACATCGAACGTTTCGCCAAGCAGAAGATCGCGCGCCGCGCGGTACCTACCCTGGATCAGGTGGAAGCCTCGCAGCATACCGTGATGCTGGACAAGGTGCGTGAAGCCCTCGCAGCCGGCGGTCTGGATCGTTTCCATGCCCTGGTCGATTCCCTGACCACGGATACCATCACGGCTTCGGATGTGGCCGCGGCCCTGCTCAAAATGGCCATGCCTCAGCCCCCGGCCCAGGATTCCGGCGCGCAGGATCCCTTCCGCGAAGGCGGTCGCAACCGCGACGGCGTGCGTTCCTTCGACGAAGGCGGTCGCAACCGCGAGGGCGCGCGTTCCTTCGACGAGGGCAGATCCTCCGAAGGCAAACGTCCCTGGGAGAAGCGCCCCAAGCCGGGCGTGAAACAGGTTGAGGATTTCCAGCCCGGCGAGTTCGCCAAGATCTTCATCAATATCGGGAAGCTGAAAGGCGTCTACCCCAAGGACATCCTGGGCGCGCTCGCGGGCGAAACCGGGCTTCCCGGCCGCGCCTTCGGTGCCATCAGCGTGCAGGACAAGCATACCCTCGCAGAAGTCCCCGAAGAACGCGTCGACGATATCATCGCGGTGTTCTCGAAGGTGCGCATCAAGGGCGTACCCGTCAAAGCGCGCCGCGCCGAGTTTTAACCGGGGAGCGCCGGCCATCGACGCGGGCCGGGTAACCGTTCCGGCCCGTCTCCTTGCCGCGCTTCGCCTTGCCGATCACCGCATTGGGACGATCCGGAAAGGCGAAATCGTTGTAAGTGGCGAACCACCCCGCGCCGAGAACGTTCGGGTGTGCCGCCAAACCGAATACTTCCGTCGAGAAATCCACTCCCTGTAGCGATGCGGCCTTCCACTCCGGATTCGCCAGGCTGAACCGCCACAGCACTTGGCGAGCCCCCGCACCCCCGTACGCATACCGGCCCAAACCGGATTCCCATAGCTTTCCCAGGTCGTCCCGGATACCGGCCGGATCCGCCGGCAGGAAACCCGCCATGATCTGCGGCGAAACCGTTTTGAAGGGATTGGCATCGAAGCGATCGGCCGTATACCCTGCGACATTGGATCCCGCCCCGGTGCCCCACGCGTAATCCGGTCCCGCCGCCTGGTTCCGGAACCACAGTCGATCGGCCTCGGCATGATTCCGGAACAGCCGTAGGTAAGCGGTGTCTGCCGCGAAGGCATGGACCAGGTAGTAAGGGAACTGTATGGTGAATCCCGGCAAGTAATGGGAGGGATGGTCCGTCAACAATTCCACCCCTCCGTAGCGGATGTGCGGTAACCCCTCGGGTCGTCCGTAAGAGTTCAGCCAGGCCTGTTCCGCTGCGGACCCCGCGGCCGCGGCGTTGCGGGCCAGCCACCCTACCAGCATGTATTCGTTGAATGGGCGGGTCACCGCGGCGGGAAGCGAATCCATGACCATATAAATGCCGCCCTCCGGATCGGCGATTGCCCGCTCCCACCGGATGGATAGGTACAGTGCGTCCGCCAATTCCCCGATACGCCTTTCGGTTCGGAAATAGGTTTTGCAGAACAAAGCGCCGGCGACCAGGATTCCGGTATCGATGGAGGAATATTCTCCCGACCCGGCGCCCGTCTCCATGTCGAAAAAATGCCGGAAGAATCCGTTGGCACGGTTCACCGGGGGCGAGAATCCCGCAGTCTTTCCGTTCAGGGATTCCAAGGTGAGGATGACCTTCGCCTCGGCCTGGCCATCGAGTTTCAGGGCATCGGCGATGCACAAGGTGACCAATCCCATCCCCACCGAAGCGGCCGAAGCCGGGCCGGAATTTGCGTCCCCCGTAAAGGTCCCCCGGTCGGCATACATTCCCTTGACTCCCCGCATCCGATCGAAAGCGTCCAGGCCGTTCTTCAAGAGGGACGCCATCAGGGAATCGGGTTGAGCCCGCAGGGGAAGGCAGGCAAAGGCTACGGCAAAGAAAACCGGGTAGGCAGGTAAGCGGGGGCGCATCCCCTTAAGGTAAGCCGGAACGGACCGGCTGGCGGAAGATTCCTCGCCACGGGCGGCCTTCCGCTTTGGAAGGTAAAGCGGGGAGGTTTACTGGAATGGGCGGACTCTACGCCGTCGCGCGGGACCGCGAGGCATCGGCCCGCAGTTTCGATCTGGCCCAATCCTGCATCGGTTCCACGTGGCGATGGGCCGCCGCGCCCAGGAACGGGCGGCGCTTGAGATCCAGGGCTTCGGGACGCAGGCCTCCGCCCCCCAGCGCCAGGAAATAGGGCTTGTCCGGACGGTATTCCTTCTGCAATGACGCGACGCAGCGCATGGCATCGGCATTGCCGGTAGGCGGCACGAAGGAGATAGCCACCAGGCGCGCGCCCAATTCCGCTTGCATTCCCACGAATTCGGTGAAGGGGACATTGCTTCCCAGGTAGATGACGCGCCAGCCCGCGGCTTCCAGGGATAGCCGCACGAACATGGCGCCGATTTCGTGGTAACAGGATTCCGCGCAGCCGACAAGGGCCAGCGGGGAGCCCGGCTTGGCGTCATCGGTTTCCGGATCGCGCAACGCGTACAGCGCATCCATCACCTTCTGGGTGAAGCGATGCTCATGGCCCACGGACCGTGCGCCTTCGGCCCATTCACCCCCGACCCGCCGCAGCGCTTCGCTTACACCCAGGTCGAAGGACCGGGCCAAAGGAACGCCGAAGGCCGTATCCAGGAATCGCAAGGCGCGGACCAGGAATACCGGAGGCATGCTATCGACCAACTTGAGGATGAGCGCCGCCAGAAGTTTGAAATCATTGCGCTCACGCGCGGCCAAGGCGGCGAGCGCCATTTCGGCCTCGAAGGGCGCGAGCCGCAACAATGAGGCCTCGGCCCGATTTGTTTTCGCGAAGGCCAGCAGATTGGGAAGTTCGATGCGGCGATGCCCGCCGGGGGTTTTGCTTAGGCCGAGGGCGTTTTCATTGGTCCAACGTTTTACCGAGGACTCGTGCACTTCCAGGAGGGTGGCGGCCTGGGAACTGGTGAGCAGGTTGGATGGGCCGGGCATGCGCGGAAATAATAACCTCTCCCGCGCGGAAACCGGGGGCTAGTCCGGTTCCCGCGAATGCCACACGTGCAACTCGTCCTGTT
>JAHFCH010000256.1 GCA_023249635.1 Fibrobacterota bacterium | reverse complement strand
GCTCAATAGCGGCGACGGCACGGCCGCCTTGAAATGGGGTTCCACCAACGTGTATAGCGAGGATGCCCAGGGCCGTCCCGTTTACGACTTCCGCATCCTGGACGGAATCATGGATAGCATCGTGGCGGCGGGAGCTTATCCCTTGGCCGAAATCGCCTTCATGCCGCAAGCCCTTTCCGCCCATCCGGACCCCTACAAACCCTCCGGCACCTATGCCCTGGATGGGGGCGCCTTCCAACCGCCCAATGACTACGGAAAATGGGCTGGCCTCATTTCCGCGTGGGCCGCGCATGCCAAGGCGCGCTATCCCGGCATGGAGCGGGCATGGCCCTGGGAACTTTGGAACGAACCCGATATCGGGTACTGGCACGGTACCCACGCGGAATACCTAAAGCTATTCGATTATACCGAGAAGGCCCTGCATGCGATACTGCCGCAAGCGGTGCTGGGCGGACCCGAAGTCACCAGCGGCGGAACCGGCATGATGAAGGAATTCCTGGATCATTGCGCCAAGGGAACCAATGCGACGGGCGGCCAGGGGACACGCCTGGATATGGTCACCTTCCACGCCAAGGGCGGCGTGGCCATGACCGCCGGGCATATCCGCATGGACCTGGGGAGCCAGATGCGCCAACACCGGAATCTTTTTTCCCTCATCGCCGGGTACCCGGAATTCCGCGGCAAGCCCATCGTGATAGGAGAGGCCGATCCGGACGGTTGCGCCGCTTGTCCGGCCAGCCAGGTGCCCGCCGACGGCTACCGCAATGTTCCGGCCTATGGGGCCTATGAGGCGGCGATGATGAAGCATAGCTTGGACTTGGCCGATAGTTTGAAGGTGAACCTGCGCGGCCTCGTCACCTGGGCCTGGACGTTTCCGGGCAGCCCGTATTTTTCCGGTTACCGCGAACTCGCCAATGGCGGGATCCACAAACCGGTGTTGGAAGCCTTCAAGATGCTCGCCCACTTGCGCGGTAGCCGCATTCCGGTGAAGAGCGCCGGGGCCCGGGGCCTGGCCGGCATCCTTACCGATGGCGTGCGCGGTACTCCGGACGTCGACGGCCTGGCCGCTAAGGATAAGGATCGCGTGGCCGTGTTGTTATGGAATTACCATGACGATCTAACGGCAGCGGATCCCGTTGCGGTACGACTGACCCTTAAGCTTCCCGCGGGTTTCCCGGCGCAAGCCAAGCTCACCCATTACCGCATGGACAGCACCCATAGCAATGCGTATACGGCTTGGCTCGCCATGGGCGGACCGCAAACCCCTTCGGCCGCGCAACTCGCGCAATTACGCTCCGCCATGGCGCTGCAGACGCTGGAAACGCCCCGTGCCGTGGACGCGGGCTCCGGAACCCTAAGCTTGGATTTCAGCCTGCCCCGCCATGCCCTCTCCCTGATCCTGGTCGAAAGCGCCGTTCCCAGCGGTATCGCGCGCCCGGCCCTCACCGGAATTCCCGTTGTCCGGAGAGGCGGCTGGGACGTATGCGATATCCGGGGACGCAAGTTCAAGGCTGGAAATCCCGCGCGCCCGGGAACGCGGCGCAATGGCATACCCCTATGAATCGCCAGCGCGGGCTGCCGGCATTTTGCCTCCTCGCGCTGGCTCCGATGCACGCTTCGGCCCAGGCCTTCGCCCATCCCGGCCTACTGCACGCCCGGATTGATCTCGATCGTGCCCGCGCGCGCGTGGCCGCGAAAGAGGAACCCTGGTTCGCCGGCTGGAAGATGCTTACCACCAACCCCCATTCTGCGGCGACCTGGGCGCCCAGTCCCGCCGATACCGTCTACCGCGGCACCGGCACTCCCGAGAATTACGCGCGTCTGTTCAACGATATCGCCGCCGCCTACGCCAACGCTTTGCATTGGCGGATATCCGGGGATGCGGCCCATGCCGAGGCTGCCGTGCGCATCCTCAATGCCTGGTCCGGGCGCCTGAAGCATATCGACGGCACCTCGGACAAGTACCTGGCTTCGGGAATCTACGGCTACGAGATCGCCAACGCGGCCGAATTGGTGCGCGACTATAGCGGTTGGGCCCCCGCCGATTTCTCCCGCTTCCAAACCCTGCTGCGCGAAGTCTTCTATCCCATGAACCACGCCTTCCTGACCGGGCATAACGGCGCCTGCATCAGCCATTATTGGGCGAATTGGGATCTGGTGAACATGGCTTCCATGCTGGCCATCGGAATCCTCTGCGACAACCGTGCCTGGTACGATGAAGCCGCGGACTATTTCCGGAACGGGGCGGGCAATGGCGCCATCCGCAACGTGGCCTGGTACCTGCATCCCGGGGGATTGGCCCAGTGGCAGGAAAGCGGCCGCGATCAAGGCCATTCCCTGATGGGGCCCGCCGTGCTGGGGGCGATTTGCGAGATGGCCTGGAAGCAAGGCGATGATCTCTACGGCTACGGCGGTAACCGGGCCTTGCAGGGATTCGAATACGTTGCCAAGTACAACCTGGGCGAAAGCGTTCCCTACGCGGCCTATGACAATTGCGATAAGGTGAACCAGACCGCGATCGCGGAGGATGGGCGGGGAGGCTTGCGGCCGGGTTGGGAACTGATCTACAACCACTACGCGCTACGGCGCGGGTTGGCCGCCCCGTATTCCCGGCGTTACGCCGAACGGGTACGGCCCGAGGGCGGAGGCGGGGATTACGGGCCCAATAGCGGAGGTTTCGATCAATTGGGCTACGGGACCCTGATGGCCACATTGGAGCCTGGGGTGTCTATCCATGCCCTGCTTCCGCAACGGCATTCCGCGCTTCGCCCCGCATCGGCGGTCTGGTCATGGCCTTCGCCGGAAAACGGGGGTTGGGGCTGGGACGCGCAGGCTGAAACTGGCGCCTCCGATGCCCTGGGCCGTTCCCTGCCCTCGCCAAGGCTTCCGCCCGGCGCGCTTCCGATCAAATAGTTGAACACCGTCGCCGTTCGCTGCCCGAACTGTTCCGGTACATTAATCACAAACGGATCACCGGCGGATATTTTTCTTGGCGTCCACGCACCGCTGCCGAACCGTTTCCTCCGGATATACCGAAGCATCCGCGCTAAGTTACTTCCGGAAATACTTCCCGGGCCCCTTCGGCCGGGGTAACGGTGGGGTTAACATGTTGCGTATACGGCATCTTCTTGCCTCAGTCTCCCTTTGCATGCTTCCCGGCCCCGCGCACGCGGGGAATTATTACGTCGACGCCTCAGGGGGCGACGATAATGCGACGGGAACGTCCCCGGCGCTTGCGTGGAAGTCCCTGGTAAAAGCCAATGCCGTCGCGCTGCAACCTGGCGATTCCCTGCTCTTCAAATCGGGAGGCATGTGGCAGGGGCAGCTGCATCCCAAGGGCTCGGGGTTACCGGGGAAACCGATTACCATCGCCGCCTATGGCGGAATCCAAAAGGCCATCGTCAATGGAAATGGGCTGATCGGAGAAGGAACCCTGTTCCTTGAAGGGCAGTCGTACTGGGACATAGGAGGCCTGGAGCTGACCAACGACGCCAAGGACCAGGCCGATCGTCGCGGAGTCAATGTCATCGGACCCGCGAATCAGGTGCGCCTTCACGATCTCTACGTCCACCACGTCGCCGGCATCCGCTCCGATCCCACTCTATCGAACGGCGATCCCGTCAATATCCGCGCCAAGTCCACGGGCGGCATAGGAATCTATGGCGGAGGCGAGGATATCACGGTGGAGGATTGCGAAGTCTTCCACGTCGACAATTGCGGCATCTTTACCGAGGAGAAAGGCGGCGCGTATGTACGCCTTCGGCTTCGCAATAACGTGCTCCACGACATCGCCAAGAACGCCATCATCATCCGGGGTACCGACGAGAAGTCGGTAATCGAGCATAACGTATGTTACCAGACCTGCGTACGGGGCGTGACGACGGGCAATACCATCTTTTCCGCGCATTGCCAGGGCACGGTATTCCAATACAATGAGGGATACCTAAACCTCAGTTCCGGCCCCTTCGACGGTAGCCTGTATGACGTGGATATCAACGGCAACACCAACACGAAATGGCAATACAGCTATAGCCACGACAACAATTACGGATTGATATGGTTCGCGTCCACCGCCACGGATACCGGTATCAAGGTCCGTTACAACGTGAGCCAGAACGATCGGGGCCGCATATTCTGCCTCTCGTACGACTTAGGCCATGCCGACATCTATAACAACACCATATACATCGGCAAGGATGTGAATCCCGTCATCCTCTACGAAGGCAGCCGGAAATACGACTATGGGTTCTACAACAACATCATCTACAACCTGAGCCAGGGAGCCGCATACAAGTTCTCGGGAGGGAAAAGGAAAGTCGACTACAATGTCTTCTACGGGAACCATCCCTCCACCGAGCCCGCGGACGCGCATAAGCTTACCGGTGATCCGCTTTTCGTTTCCCCGGGGGCGGGAAAAATCGGACTGGCATCCATAAGCGGCTATCGGCTCATGGCCAATTCACCCTGCATCAACTCCGGAATGAATCTCAAGGACGATGGCGGCCTCGATATCAACGCGGACAAGCTCCTCGGCGTGGCGGATCGCGGGGCCATGGAATGGCAGGGGGTCGTGGCGCTCGCGGAGAAACCTGCCCTGAGGGGAAGCGACCGGAACCCGGCCCACGCGAATAACCGGGGAAAGTGGACGCGATTGTTTCTGACGGAAGCAGCAGCGGAAGCCGATGCGCTGGGAAGGCGATAACATCAGGCCCATAACGTTAGTCGTATCGCATAGCGCGCTTGCGGTGGCACTTGGCCTGGCCCTTGCCGGGGAATCCGGGGCGGCAGACTGCACGGAGACGCCCGGTCCGTTTGAAATAGCCGGCGAGCCCGTGTCCAAAGCGGAGTGGCGGCACTTTCTGCAGGATGAGAAGGCCGGAGTATTCAGTTTCTTCCACACCAATTATGGCGCCCAGGATGCCCCGGATTTCTGGCTCCGGAATTTCGGCGGGAAAATCCCTCGCGACGAATTACAACGACGTACCCGTGCTACCCTCGCGGGGATCAAAATCGAACAGCTCCTGGCCCGCGAAAACGGACTGGTGGAAGACATCAGTTGGGAGGGATTCCTGGCCGAATTCGCCCGGGAGAATCGCAGGCGATCCGCGGCGCTCAAGGAGGGTGCCGTCGTGTACGGCCCCACGCGCTTGGACGAACGCGGCTACTTCAAGTACCGGCATTCCTTACTCGTCATCCGGCTCAAGGAAGCCCTGGCCCGGAAGGGCTTAGAACCCGCGGAACGGGAATTATCGCGGAGCTATGATTCCCTGAAGACCAGCCGATACGCCAGCGACACGGGCTACGTCGCCTTCACGGAGGTCCGGGCGAAAATCCGGCAACAGCTGATCGACGCGAGATACGGGAAGGCGATCGCGGCGATGGTCGGGCGGCAAATCCGCGCGGATTTGTTTTAAGGCAAAAGACCGCCGGAAAGCGACCCTCGCGTCCGGAATTATTGCCTCGGAACATTCACCATCGAATTTGGTGTTTCTTGACCCCCCCTGGATTAATACATATTTCGTCTCCGCTTACAGCATTTCAAGGTTTCCGTGCGCTGGATAGACAGCACCTATACCCTATGGAGCATTTATGAATTCGCCCTTGTTTCGCAGCCTGGCCGCGGCCGCCGCGTTGCTTACCCTCTCCACTCCGGTCCTGGCCGATACCTGGTCCAGCAATACCACCTCCGGCAATCCCATACGCACTTCCACGACCACGACCAAGGTAGGTATCGGCATCACCGGCACCGCCACCGTCAAGAACATGTTGGACGTGGAAGGCGCCGCGGTAATCGGCTCCTCGTATTCAGGAACGAATACGGCTCCGGCCAATGGCCTGCTCGTCCAAGGCAATGTGGGTATCGGAACCACCAGCCCGGCGAGCGGCGTGCGTCTGGACGTGAACGGCATCATCAAAGGGGACGGCAGCCAGGTTTCCAATGTGGCGCCGGCAGGAAGCTTTTCCGTGCGTCAATACGGCGCCCTACCGAACAACACGGGTACCGACTACACCACCCAATTCCAGAACGCCCTGAACGCGGCCGCGAGCGTGGGCGCCATCGTATATATCCCGCCCGGCCAGTACACCGTCAACGGCAACTTGTCGATTCCCCGCGGCGTGACCTTGCAGGGCGCTTGGCAGGGACCCCATGATGCCCAACTGGATCGTGGCACCACCTTGCGCACCACCGCGGGCGCCGGTAACGCCACGGGTACTCCTTTCATCACCCTGGCGGTAGACGCGGCCGTGCGCGGCCTGACCGTCTTCTATCCCAACCAGACCAATCCCGCCAGCATCCAGGCCTATCCCTATACCATCCGTATGACCTCGGACGGCGACGTCGAGAACGTGACCTTGGCGAATTCCTTTCAGGGCATCTTTGCCACGGAAAATTCCCATTTTATCCGTAACGTCAACATGACCGCCTTCTCGCGCGGCGTCACCATCGATGCCTGCTTCGATATCGGCCGCCTGGAGAACGTACACATCCACCCCAAATTCCTTTTCACGGCCACGGGTTGGGCCTGGTCGACACCCACCACGGGCAACCTGGGCCAGATCGTCAATTACACCATCCGCAACCTGGTCGGTTACAGCTTCGGCATGACGGATTGGCAGGAAGTTAACGGCTGTTTCGTGATCTGGTCGCAGATCGGCATGCAGTTCATTCCCGGCGCCACCTCCGGGTCGCCCAACGTGACCATCGTGAATTCCGGCGTCGACGTGTCGCAGATGGCCGTTGTAGTCAACGCTTCGGAACAGTGGACCGGGATTTCCTTCCTCAACTGCCAATTCGTGGGGCAGCATATCCTCAATGCTTCCGCAGGACCGGTCAAGTACACCAATTGCGCATTCCATCCCGGCAACCTGCCGGAAAATCCCAACGTGGTGACCGCCCTGATCTGGTCCGATCTGAGCTCCACGCTCTCCCTCACCTCGTGTCTATTCTGGGATTGGGATCAGCCCGGCGTCGGCCATGCCGCCATCACCATGAACCACGGCGTGACGTTCCTTTCGGGTTGCGAGTTCAAAGCCCACCCCGGCAAGCGCCACATCAACCTGTACAACAACGCTAATTTGCGCGCAGTGAACACCCGCTTCGGGCACACCCTGAATTGGGGCAACGCCGGCACGGGAACCGCGGACTTCTGGGGCAGCGTAACGCAGTAATCGCGTCAAGCGGCGGGATCACCGATGCAGTCGGTCGATCCCGCCGACGGTCGCCCGGCTATTTCAGTGCGGGGGCCAACACTTCCTTCACGAACCGCGCGAAGCTGCGCGGCTCCTTGTCGGTAATGGCTTCCACGTTGCCGTTCACCATGTCGCCCCAGCCGCGGGCGTAGGCGCGCGAGTAATCCATCATCACCTGGGCGAACCAATCCCCCATACCGAATCCGCGGATGGCTTCCCCCACCGCTTCCACGGGGATGGCCACGTACTTTACGGGTTTCCCGATTTCCGCGGAGATGGTTTCCGCCATGTCGGAGAAAGACAAGGACTCCGGGCCGGTCTGCAGATAAATCTGGCCATGATGCCCGCCGTAGCCGGCCAGGGACGCGATGCTGTCCGAAATATCGCGCGCGTCGATAAGGCCCATCGAACCCTCGCCCATGCCCCAGTACATGCTGCCCTGCGCCTTGATGGTAGGCACGGACATGAGCAGGTTCTGCATGAAGAAATTCGGGCGCAGCAAGGTGAAGGGGATTCCCGATGCCATGATTTCGGCATCGGTCTTGAAATGCAATTTGCCGTTGTCGGTGGGCGCTTCCGGCCCGGCCCCGATGGCCGACAGCCGGATGATATGTCCTACGCCGGCGCGTTTGGCCGCCTGGGTGATCACCGAAGCCTGCTCCGCCGCCGTAGGGCCGGGAGGCGTGATCGATACGACC
>JAHFCH010000340.1 GCA_023249635.1 Fibrobacterota bacterium | reverse complement strand
CAGCCTCAGGGGGGTACCTTGCACATGTCCATGCAGGGAGTGGCGGACGAGCCGGTCTTCCTGCGGGTCCGGGATTCGCGCAATGCCCGGGTACCTTCCACCATCCGCATCGCCCACTGAACGTAAGCGTTCGGTGAACCCCATCTTTCTTTCCGCAGGCACGTCGGTTATTTAGCGACCTCCACCCCAAGGAGGTCCTATGAACGCACAGCAATTCCACCGGATATCCAAGGCTCACACCCGAAGCGGCCTATCCATTGCCGCCTTTTGCCGCAAGCAGGGGCTTCCCGTCCACAGCTTCCATTATTGGCGTCGCCGCTTCGGGCAGGAGCGCCTTGCTTCCGATTTTGTCGAGGTCAAGTTGCAGGACCTTCCTTCCTCACCTTCAGCCGCGCCCCCTTCTCCCATCAGGCTCTCCTTTCACGGGGCGACGCTCACCCTGACTGAAGGGTTTTCGACCCAATCCCTCCGAGCCTGTCTTATGGCCATCCGGGAGGCGTCCTCATGCTGAGCCTGGGTGAGAACACCCGCATCTTCCTTCGCCGCGAGCCCACCGACATGCGCCTTGGCTATAACGGCCTCTCCGCCTTGGCCGGACAGGTTTTCTCCCAAAGCCCCACCTCGGGCCACCTGTTCGTCTTCGTCAATCGACATAAAAACCGAGCCAAGATGCTTCTGTGGGAGCGGGGTGGTTTTTGGCTGCTTTCCCGTCGACTCGAACAGGGCACCTTCGCCCTGCCCGCCCCATCGGAAGACGGCTCCTTCACCCTGGACCGCGTGGCCTGGGTCCTGTTCCTGGAAGGGGCCAAGGCGGAGAATATCAAACGACAAAAACGCTATTTACCCCTTGCCTGATTCTTCGCATGAGGTTACATTCACGTTACCTCATGCGGCCCACCTCCAACGCCACGCTTCCCGAAGACCCCGCCGCCCTCAGGCACCATCTGCATGCCGCGTATCAGACCATCGAGCGCCTGGAAAACGAGCTGTCTTGGCTTAAACGCCAGGTGTTCGGCCGCAAGGCTGACGCCGTCCCCCCAGCCCCGTCTCCTGAAGCCCAGGACATGTTTGCCACCGAAGCCCCGATGGAGCTGGCCGAGTCCGAAGAGAAGGAAACCATCACCTATGCGCGCAGGAAGAAGGGGCATGGCCGCAGGCCCTTTCCCGAGAGCCTGCCCCGGGTGGAAGAGATGGTGGAACCCAAGGAGGCGGACAAGCTCTGCTCCTATTGCGGCAAGCCCAAGGCAAAAATCGGCGAGGATGTGTGTGAAGTTTTGGAGCATATCCCCCAGAAGTTCTTCGTCCGCAAGATCACGCGGCCCAAGTATGCCTGCCCGTCCCATGCCGAGGAAGGCGTGTGCCAGGCCGCTCCGCCCGCGCGCTTTATCCCCAAGGGAAATGTGGGCGAGGGACTTCTTGCCGAGGTCCTCCTTTCGAAGTATGTGAATCATATGCCCTTGTCGCGCCAGGAGAAGAACTTCCGCCGCCTGGGCGTGGACATCGCCGTTTCCACCATGGTGGGTTGGATGGCTGCGGCCACGGAAAAACTCTCCCCCATCGTGGCGGCCATGCAAAAAGGCATCCTTCTGGGGGACATCGCCTTCAGCGATGACACCACCCTGCCGGTGCTACGCGAAGACAAAAAGGGCGGCTGTCACCGGGGTTACCTGTGGGTGTATTCCGATGGAGGGACGGCGGTTGTCTTCGAATACACGCCGGGCCGGGGCCAGGAGGGGCCGAAGGCTTTTCTGAACGCCTTCAAGGGTTTTTTGCATTCCGATGCCTACGTAGTCTACGACTGCCTGCACGAGAAAGCGAAGATAACGCCAGCTTTTTGCTGGTCCCATGCCAGGCGAAAATTCGTCCACGCCTTGGAATCGGGAGAGGAGAGGGCGAGGCGGGCCACCCAGCTTATCGGAAGGCTGTTTCTTGTGGATCGCTATGCGCGGGCGAAGGGTGCGGATGCCAAGGTAACTCTGGAGTTACGTAATCGGGCCAGCGCTGGTATACTGGAGGCACTGAAGAGGTATCTGAAAAAAATAGGCCCCTACGTCTTGCCCGAGAGCGCATTGGGGAAGGCGATAGGGTATGTGGACAAGCGCTGGGAGGGATTTTCCACCTTTCTCACCGATGGCCGGCTGTCCTTGGATAACAATTTCAGCGAAAGGCAAATCCGCCAGGTAGTCCTGGGCCGGCGGAACTACCACTTCGCAGGCTCGGAAGAGGGGGCCCGGCGCGCGGCCATCCTCTACTCTCTGGTATGCACCTGCAAGATCCTGGGGCTTGACCCTTGGAAATACCTGGCTCATGTGTTTGCCACCCTGGCCGAAACGCCGGAAGCCGACCCGACTACCCTGACGCCCGCCGCCCTTCAAAACCGGCTGCGCTGACCCGCCGCAACCATCCCCCCCCACGAGCCGGTTTTCCGGGCCATGGTATTCGCCGAAGGCTTACACCTGAATGCAGTAGTCTACCCCCACCCTGCAAGTGAGCCAGGTATAGAACTGGAACGGTTCATCAGGTAGGGTCAACGCATTGGGTTTATCC
>JAHFCH010000054.1 GCA_023249635.1 Fibrobacterota bacterium | reverse complement strand
AACCTGTCCCGCTTGGTAAACAAGATGGTGGAAGAGAACAAGCTCATCCCCAACGCCCGCGCGAGCCTCCCCGGTCTCGTTCTCATTCGCGAAGCCGCCTTCGTCAAGGCCAAGGAGATCTGCCCGCTCTGGCCTTTCTGTTAAGACCGTTGTAAGTCTTTCCGCTATTCGTCGGGCGTACGGCGCTACGCGCCTTGGCGTCGGGCGTAAAGAAGAATGCGCGCATTTTCTTAACGCCCGACGATATCCACCGGATCCGCACCCCCTCTCTACCAGCCGTTTCCCTGTCAGATCCCGTTCCTCCTTCCCGCCTGTGAGCCCGCTCACACATTGGAGCGCGGAGATCCCCCGAAGGGTGTGACGGCGGTTACCCCCCTCCTTCGATGCTTCGTCTAAAGCCCAACCAAGCGCATCAGCCAAACATTTCCGGGGTATTTACCGGAAGCGCACGGACAAAAAAGGCGGAACGACATGGAACTGGTACGGTTCGGAAACCTCGGCTATCCATCCTTCAAGAAGAACACGCGCCGGCTGCTGCTGCCGCGCGTGAGCGCCATCACGGACACGCGGATGCAAAAATGTGAATTTGATCTCACGTCAGCGGCGATGTCGGACACATCGCACGGAGAGCGGGACTCTCAAGCTGACGTAGGGAGCATGACCATGAGAACGAACAAGCAAGTACAGGCCTTCAAGAGGACCCTGGACATCGCGGTGGGCCTGGTCGGCACCACCCTGTACGTAGTCGCCTACCCCATCCTCGCTCTGCTCATCAAGCTCGAGTCGAAGGGCCCGGCCTTGTATCGCCAAACCCGCGTGGGCCTCGACACCCGCAATACCCTCGGCCGCTTGGGCGATTCGCGCCGCGTGACCGACGTGGGCGGCCGTCCGTTCACCATCGCGAAGTTCCGCACCATGCGCAGCGACGCCGAAAAGAACGGCCCGCAGCTGTTCAACAAGGGTGGCGACCCGCGCGTGACCCGTATCGGCGCGTTCCTGCGCTCGAGCCATCTCGACGAGCTGCCCCAATTCTGGAGCGTGCTCAAGGGCGATATGAGCTTCATCGGACCGCGCCCCGAGCGCCCGCACTTCACCGTCAAGTACTTCCGGGAAATCCCGCTCTACCGTGAGCGCACCCGCCACGTGAAGCCCGGCATCACCGGCCTCTCGCAAATCGTCCTCGGCTACGACGACTCCCTGGACAGCGTGGCCCGCAAAACCCATTTCGACTTGGCGTACCGCTCCTCCATGATCAGCCTCTCCGCCTGGCTGCGCATGGAAATGTGGATCTGCTTCAACACCCTTCGCTATCTGGTACAACGCGGCCCGCTCACCGAAGCCAAGGTGGCGAACGCGCTTGCCGAACTGACTCCCGAGACCTTGGCCAAGCCCCGCATGGCCATGGTGCGCCATCGCGGCCGCCTGCATCCCACCATGGTGTTGGCCCAGAGCCGCCCGATTTCCTCTACGCCGGCACCGGTCCCCGCCCCCAAGGCTTCCGCCGTCGCGAACTTTTTCACCATCGACGTCGAATGCTGGTTCCATGCCCACAACCTCGGCATCCCCCGCTCGGCCTGGGACGGTTCCAAGACCCGCGTGGTCGAGAACGTCCATCGCATCCTCGAGTTGCTCGCCGCCCATAACGCGAAGGCGACCTTCTTCGTACTCGGGTACGTGGCCGACCGCTTCCCGGAAGTGGTGCGTATGATAGACATCGCCGGGCACGAGATCGGCACCCATGGCCATAGCCATGAGCTGGTCACCGCCATGAGCCCGTACCAGTTCGAGAAGGACCTGGACAAGTCGCTGAACTCGCTGGCCCGTTTCACCAGCCAGAAGGTGGTGGGCCATCGCGCCTCCAACTTCAGCATCGTGGAATCGACCCTGTGGGCCCTCGAGATCATGGCCCGCTACGGCATCCAGTACGATTCCAGCATCTTCCCGGTCAAGCGCAAGCGCTACGGCATTCCCGATTACCCCAACCGCATGCCCCACGTGATCGAACTCGGCGGCGGCAAATCCATCCGCGAGATTCCCATGTCCATCGCCGAAGTGGGCGGCAAGGCCCTGCCCATCGCGGGCGGCGGCTACCTGCGCCTTTACCCCCATGCGGCGACGGACCTGTACATCAAGAGCCAGAACCGTCAGGGTCGCTCCGCCATGCTGTATTTCCATCCCTGGGAACTCGATACCGATCAACAGCGCGTGTCCGCCGGGGTACTGGAATCGTTCCAGCACTACGTAAACCTGGATACCACCGCCTGGAAGCTGGATCGGCTGCTCGGCGATCATCGCTTCACTTCGGTGAAGGAGAACCTGGAAAGCGAAAGCGTCAAGGCCATGCTGGCGGTCAATCCCGTCAACGCGCGCTTTGCCCGCCCGGTGCCCACCGTCTCCGGCGCCGAAATCTCCCGTCCCTCCCTGCCCATCCTCACCTCTCCCGAGGGATTGCTCGCCGCCTGAGCCCTGGCTCCCAGGACTGACTATCTTTTGGCGCGCGGCTCCGGCCGCGCACCATGGGCATCCCTCTCGAATTCATCCTCTTCGGCCTGACGCTCGCCGGCATCGCGGTTTTCCACCGGCATACCCTGGCCATCGCGCTGACCGGTCTGGCTTTTCTGCTTACCTGGAAAGGCTTCGCGGGATTCCCCCTGGTCCCGCACCTGCGCGAGGAAGCCCGCCTGCTCGCCAACCTCGCGGCCTTGCTGCTGGGGTTTGCCGTATTGGCCCGGCACTTCTCCGACTCCGGGATTCCGGGCCTGATGCCGCGCTTCTTGCCTGACGATTGGAAGGGGCCTTTCTGCCTGCTGGTTTTCGTATTCGCGATTTCCACCTGCCTGGACAATATCGCCGCGGCCCTGGTGGGCGGTACCGTGGCGGCCTCGGTATTCCGGGGACGGGTGCGCGTAGGCTACCTTGCCGCCTTGGTGGCAGCCAGCAATGCGGGTGGGGCGGGAAGCGTGCTGGGCGATACCACCACCACCATGCTTTGGATCGCGGGCGTCCCCGCCGCCAAGCCGCTCACGGCCTTCATAGGATCCGGAATCGCTTTGATCGGATGCGGGATTCCGGCCGCGCTCGCCCAGCATCGTCACCAGCCGATTGCCGCCGACCCCGCGCCCGGCGCCCGACTCGATCCCAAGCGCGCCGCTGTCGTTGCCTCCATGCTGGCCGGTGCCTTGCTCGCGAATCTGGCCTGGGACCTGCCCGGCGCCGGAGTCTGGATCGCGGTTCTCCTGTGGATGCCTTTCGTGCGCTTGCCGGCGAAAGCCCTGCCGGAAGCGGCCCGCGGCGCGGTCTTCCTATGCGCCTTGGTGCTGATGGCTTCGCTCATGCCCGTCGAGAGCCTCCCGGCCGCCTCATGGCATACGACTTTGGGATTGGGATTCGTCTCCGCCGTGTTCGACAATATCCCGCTTACCCGCCTGGCTTTGCGGCAGGGCGGCTATGATTGGGGTTTGCTCGCATACGCGGTGGGCTTCGGCGGATCGCTGTTGTGGTTCGGATCTTCGGCGGGAGTGGCCCTTGCCGCGTCCTTCCCGGAAATGCGTTCGGTAGGGAAATGGATCCGCGAGGCCTGGTGGATGGCGCCGGCCTTCTTGCTGGGATTCATGGTGATGGTGTGGACGGCGGGATGGCATCCCATCCCGCTCCCCTGATCCAAGTCCGGTTTACCCCGGTTCAGCCCGCGCCGACGCCGGTGTGCTGTTCCTTATAGTCCTCGATCTCCTCGCCGATGGACTCGGCTTCTTCCTTGGAGAGCACCTTGCGCGCTTTGGGGAAAAGCTCGCCCTCTTCTTCCTCGATATGGTGTTCGACATTCTCGATGAGCACCGAACATTTTGCCGTCCACTCCGCGGTTCCCTTGGCTTCGGCGATCAGTTCCTGTAACAGCGACTTGACCACCTTATGTTCTTCCAGCGCTTCGTAGGCGAGGTCCTTGGTCTCCTTCGCCGTTTGCAGGTACGGGTAGAAGAATTTCTCCTCGGCCTCGGAATGGATCTCCAGTTCCATCTCCACCTGGCGGATGAGATGTTCGCGGGTCTTGCCGGCCCGTTCGGTGGTGTCTTCCAATTCCTTTAACAGGGACTTCACCTTGCGATGATCCTCGTGAAGCAGCTTGTAAACGTCCATGGGGGTCCTCCTGTGAGGAATAAATATTCCTGCGGAGGGGAATGGCGATTTGGATTAACGGGTGGCGGAATTTCCCTCTACGGCGTAGCGGATGGGCATCAAAACGTTACCGCAATGTCCGCAGGCCTTGTCCCGGGGGGCCACGGCCCGCCCGCAACGGGGGCATCCAGGGCCTCCTTTACCGGTGGATTCCCTGGTTTCGGGCCCAGCATTCGTACTGGCGGAACCGGCCGATTGGGCCGACCCCGCCGCTCCCGGTTGGCGGAAAACGTGGACCCGACCCCCGAATAGCGGTTTCCGAGGCACCGAGGGCAACAACATGATGGCCAGGCATCCGAATGGGCCGAAAATCAGCCCCAGCAGCAGTCCCCAACCGGGACGGCCTTTGGCCCAGCCGCAAAAGAGGCCGACCAGACCGGTAGCCCACAGCCAACGCGGGGATTCATGCAGGATGAACATGGATCAGGCCTGCCCTACCGGGTTTTCCAGCGACCCGATGCCGGAGATATCGATGCACACCGTATCGCCGGCCTTGAGCCAGACCGGGGGCGTGCGCGCGAAGCCAACTCCGGCCGGCGTGCCGGTAAGGATGACCGCGCCCGGACGCAAGGTCATGGTAGAGCTCAGGGATTCGATCAGGGTCGGCACGTCGTAAATCATGTCCACGGTGCCCTGGTCCTGCATCAAAGTACCGTTCACCCAGGTCTTGATCCAAAGGGCGTTGGGGTTGGGGACTTCGTCGGCGGTGACGATCCAGGGGCCCAGGGGACAGAAACCGTCGAAGCTTTTGCCGCGCGCGAATTGGCCTCCGCCCAGGTTCTTGTCCCGCTGCCAGTCGCGGGCGGTCACGTCGTTGGCGACGGAGTATCCGAATACGTACTCCAACGCATGTTCACGGGGTACGTCCTTGGCGGTACGGCCGATGATCACGGCCAGCTCGCCTTCGAAATCCACCTGGCTGGAAACCTTGGGCACGGGGATGGCTTCGCCCGGTCCCGTCAGGCTGTTGCCGGCCTTGATGAAAAGCAGGGGTACCGGCGGTGTTTCCGACTTCCCTTCCTTCGCGTGTTCCTTGTAATTGAGGCCGATACCCAGAATATCGACGGGAAGGATGGGTGCCAGCAAGCTTTCCACGGGCAAACGCTCGGGCCCGAAGGCGAGCTCGGGAGGGAAATGCGCATCGTCGGGATGGGAGTTGAGCAGAGGCGAACCGGTACCGTCCGGGTTCAAACGACCCCGTACCGTCCTGCCGCCGGAGCGGAAGCGGATCAATTTCATGACTCTAAATTAGTAGCAAAACCAGCATAATTGGCCCCGCAAACCCCTCCCGCTTCACCTTACGGTTTCTTGTCCCCTTTATTACCTTGGATTCGCCTGCTATGCCGCAAGGGGTGCGGTACCCATCCGGGGAGAAGAGGGACTCGATGTTCTACGCAAGAATGAATCGCCTCGGCGGTTTCCTGTTCGTCATGTGCGCAATCGTCGCGCTTCCGGTCGTGCCCGCCGCGGCCGCGTCCATCGACGACATGGAACCGTCCGCGAACGTGAACGGCACCTTGGGGCTGGGTCAGATCGTTTCCGCCGAAGCCATGGGCCAAGGGCGCTGGACCGTCAACGCGCGCGGCAACCTGTACATGCAGGCCAAGGATTTCCCCGGCGCCCCCAAGAAGAACGCGCAGATCACCACCGGTACCTTGGGCGTGGGCTTCGGCATCAATCCCTACATCGACGCCTTCCTCGCGGCCAATGCCTACAACGTCAGCGCTTCGGATACCAACGGCGCGGGACTGGGAACCGTGCTGGGCGGGCTTCAGGGCAGCATTCCTTTTTCGGAAAACATTCCCGGCCGTATCGGTTGCCAGGTGGCAGTGCTAGCCGGCGCGGCCAAGACCCAGATCAACAAGAACCACGCCGACGGCTACAATTACCTGGAAACCCGCACCGGCACCGACTTCTCGTTCAAGCTCACCCAGTCGGTAGTTTGGAAAAGCCTGCTCTCCTTCCGCCTCCATTTCAACGAAGGCGTGATCACTTCCCTGGAAACGAACAAGGACGCGTTGCTCCAGCAAGGCGCCGGCGTCGAGTTCGCGCCCTATCCCTCCTTCATCCTGGGTACGGAATTCCATTCGCGCACCGTGCTCAAGGACAACCGCGATAGCGATCCCATGTGGTTCTCGCCTTCCGCGGAATTCCGCAGCGCCCCCAACCATCTCAACGTCCAGGTGGGCGCCGAAATCGCGATGACCCAGGAGCGCAAGAACGCCGTGGACCGCGCGCTGGAGCCCTGGCGCCTGTTCGGATCGCTGACCTGGTCCTACAATCCCAATCCCGGGCGCAACCGCGACGCGGCCAAGGCCCTGGCCGACTCCCTATCCCGCGCCCGCCTCGAAGAACAGGCCCGTCGCGCCCAAGCCATGTCCGACAGCCTGATGCGCAAGGCCCACGAAGATTCCCTCGCCATGGCCGGCATGAGCGACGCGGCCCGGCGCCACGCCGACTCCCTGGCCGCCAAGGCGCGCCTCGATTCCATCGCCCTTGCCGATGCCCAGCGCCGCCTGGAAGAAGAGCGCAGCCACCGCACCGATTGGGAAAAGGAATTCCTCAAGACCGGCGTGCTCAACCTCGAGGCCCTGTACTTCGAAACCGGCCGCGCCGAGATCTCCATCAATTCCAAACCGTACCTGAACCTGGTCGGCAAGATGCTCTCCAAGTACCCGAAGCTGCAAATGGAAATCGCCGGGCATACCGACAACGTGGGCGGACCCGCCAAGAACCAAAAGCTGAGCCAGGATCGCGCCGACGCGGTGCGCCTATACCTGTCGGCGGCTTACTCCGAATTGAGCGGACGCCTGTCGGCCCACGGCTACGGCAGCAACCAGCCCAAGACCAGCAACACCACCGCCGAAGGCCGCCAGATCAACCGCCGCGTGGAAATCGCGGTATTGAACAAGGAAGCGCTGAAGGAATACGAGTAGGCTAGCGCCGAGGTCCCACGGGGCAATCCTGCGATTGCGTAAGCGTGCAGGGGTCCACCCCGCCCCACGGGTCGGATAGATCGCGACCACCGTTGGTTGGCGCGGTCCAAGTGTATTCGCACATCAGATGGGTAGGGTAGCCCGCGCCCGGGCTGCCGCCGGTGGCGCGCACCAGGCTGTAATACGGCCCGTCTTCGAACGGGGTCCAGGGATTGTAGCCGTTCAGGCGCGTCCAATCATCGCAATCGACATCAAAGGGATTGAGACCGCCTGCGCGGCGGAACTGCACGATCACGGTGGCATAGCCTCCGTTGGCCGGGATGGTGACATCGCCCTGGAAGGCGATGAAATGCTGCTGCCGCGCCACGTGCAGCGAACCCGTGTACAGCGATTCGCGGCAGGCCGGCGTATAGGGCGGCGCGTCGAAATGATAAGCGGTGGCGTAGCCTCCCGTGATCGACCCATTGGCGTTGGAGACCACGGCATAGTCGGCGTTCACGAACTCGACGGGAGCCTGCGGCAGGGCGTTGAAGAATAAGCGTACCGTGGCCTGGTTGAGCCGGGCCGGAGTCGCGCCCCAATTGGTGATCTTGAATTGGGGCCTGAAGTAAGGGGTGCCGCAGGAGTTGCTCCTGTCGATGTTGCTCACCTGCAGGTTGAGCCGCAGGGGTTCGGTTTGCGAATGCGCGGCGGCGGAGGCCAGCAGAGCCAGGCCCAGCGCATTGGAAAAACGGAAACGGGGAATACGGGGATACATGGAAAGATCCTTCCTGTGATACCGGAGGCGGTACTTGCGTGGTGTCAGGTCCGCGGCGAACGGTCCGGCGCGCCGCGGCTGCGGGGAAGATAATCGATCGCCATCGGGCCCGCGGGGATCCTTCCCAAAACAAGGTCCCAAAATCGTGCATCGGCAGTGCACGCGAAGGGCGGTTTCCCTAGGTAGCAGGAATGTTACCTTCGGGAGAATATGGAGGTTACGGAGGGAGAAGTACGAAGCCAGGTTTAAGGTTTAAGGTTTAAGGTTTAAGGTTTAAGGTTTAAGGTTTAAGGTTTAAGGGGGAAGAGGTCAGCGCTATGGCTGGCCCATTGAAATCTTCCCTTAAACCTTAGACCTTAAACCTTCCTTAGACCACCGGTGTTAAGCCGATAGGAAAGAAACACGCCGCCTCTGACGCCGCGGCCGGTAACAGCACCGGCGTTTCCTTACGGCATCGATCCTGGGCCCGCGCGCAACGGCCCGCGAAGGCGCAGCCGGGCGGAAGGTTCACCGGGGAAGGGATTTCCCCGCCCAGCAGTTTGGGACGGCGGGCGCGATCGAGAGTGGGGATGGATTCCAGCAAGGCCGCCGTGTAAGGATGGCGCGGGGCCGCGAACAGATCGGCGGCCGGGGCCGACTCCACGATTTTCCCCAGGTACATGACCAGTACGCGATCGCTGATGGCCTTCACCAGGGACAGGTCATGGGAGATGAAGAGCAGCGAAAGGCCGAATTCGTCCTTCAGGTCCATCAACAAGCGGATGATCTGGGCCTGCACGGAAACGTCCAGGGCCGCCACCACTTCGTCGCAGACGATGAGCTTGGGATCCAGGGACAAGGCGCGGGCAATACCGATACGTTGCCGCTGACCGCCCGAGAAGGCATGCGGGAAACGCTGCATGTAGTCGGCCGGCAGCCCGACCTTGCCGAGCAACATGGCCACGCGATCGCGCAGTTCGCGCGGCGGGCACACCTTGTGCACGCGCATGGGTTCGGCCAAGAGTTCGAAGACGGTGTGGCGGGGATTCAGGGAAGTGTAGGGATCCTGGAAGATGATCTGGAAATCCTTGCGGTAGGCGTCCCAAGCCGAAGGCGAGCGCACGTCCACACCGCGGCCGCGCAGGCGGATTTCCCCTTCCGTGGGCGGCACCAGGCCCAGCACCGAATAACCCAGGGTGCTCTTGCCGCATCCCGATTCGCCTACCACGGCCACCACTTCGCCGGGGTCGATGGAAAAGCTCACGTCGTTGACGGCCTTTACGTGGCCGACGGTTTTGCGGAATACGCCACCGGTCACCGGGAACCAGGTCTTGAGGTTGCGGACCTCAAGCAGAGCGGCCCCGGACGCAGCGGGCGCGGCCGGGGTAACCATGGCGTTACTCAGGAGGCGACCTCCGCGGGAACGGCATCCGCATGGCGGGGGCCTTTCCCGGGTTGATACAGGAAGCAGGCCACGGTATGCCCGGGCCCGGCCGGGAACCGGTCCGGCTTGGCGCCGCAAGGCTCGAAGGCATGCGGGCAGCGATCGCGGAAGCGGCAGCCCGCCAGGTAATCGGCCGGACGGGGGACTTGCCCGGGGATGGGGCGCAGCAGGGCCGCGCCGGAACCGACCGCATCCAGGCGCGGCAAGGCGCCCAACAGGCCTGCGGAGTAAGGGTGCAGGGTGCGTTCCAGGAAATCGGCGACCGGGGCTTCTTCCACGATGCGCCCGGCGTACATCACCGCCACGCGATCCGCGTACTGGGCGATGAGGTTCAGGTTGTGGGTGATCATGAGCACCGCGGTGGAGAACTCCTTGCGCAGGTCTTCGATCAATTCCATGATCTGCGCCTGCACGGTCACGTCCAGCGCCGTGGTGGGCTCATCGGCGATAAGCAGGGCGGGGTTGAGGGAGAGCGCCATGGCAATCATCACGCGCTGCAGCATGCCTCCGGAAAGCTGGTGGGGATAGGCCGCGAGCACGCGGTCTGGATCCGCGATGCCCACACGGTCGAGCAGGGAGCGGATATGCTTGACCGGATCGCCCTCGAAAGGATGGTATTGGAAGGGCTCCAACAATTGCCTGTGGATGGGCCACAGGGGATTGAGGGCGGCCCCGGGCTCCTGGAAAATCATCCCGATGGAACCGCCCCGCAACTTGCGAAGCTCCTCTGGCGGCATGGTCAGAATATCCCTGCCCTGGAACAGTACGCGCCCGGAGAGGACTTTTCCGCCTGGCACGGGCAGGAGTTTCAGCAGGGAAAGGCAGGTCACCGATTTTCCGCAGCCCGATTCCCCCACCAGCCCATAGGCTTCGCCCGGATGGATCTTGAAACTGACTTTGTCGGTGATGGCCGTGGGGGCGCCGTCCCCGGCGAACCCTATGGACAGGTCTTCAACCTCCAGGAGCGGCTGGCCGGATGGGTCCATTTCGCAAATTTACTAATCTATGAGCCTATATTTCCTTAATTTCCGGTAGAATTGGGGTGGGTATTTCTTCGGATCCAGGCCGCCTACCCCTTATAATAGTCGTGACTTGATAGGACTTAGGCAGCGGTTTGTCCCCTTCACGTGTTTTGAGGTCGCGCCTAAATTCCTCTTTGACGGTATATTCTGGACGCGAGCCGGGAAGGGGGACACCTGCCGCATTACTGGGGGTAGCATGACTGGCTTCAAAGCAGGGCTGATGGCCGTTTTCGCATTTGCGGGAATATCCCGCGGGGCGCAAATCTGCAATTTGGTCTTCGACAAATGCCCCGGCAATTTCACGACGGGCACCATCACCGTGCCTTCCGATGTCATCTGGCTTGATCCTCAAGTCCCAATCTGTTCCGAAAACGTCCAGGTCGTCACCGGTTCCAATTCCCCGCCTCCTACCATTGTGTTCATCCTCGACAATTCGGGCAGCATGGACAATACCGATCCCGACATAGCGCGCTTCAAGGTCACGCTCACCCTGCTGGATTCCATCTTCAAGGTGCAGCCGAAAACCAAGGTCGGCATCGTAGTGTTCTGCCGCCGCCTGGTCTTCGATCACCGCGATAACCCCTTTTTCCAAACGGCCTTCCCTGCTGACCCCACCCAGCACGATTCCTTCATTCCCATTACCGCGCTCGATCAGGTGTTTACCAACGGACGCACCGGCCTGGATACGCTCAAAGAACTGCTCTCGTTTATTGACCAGGGTGAGAGCAAGGGTGCGCTGAAATACCAAACCAAGCAGCCGGCACAGCGCCACAGTTCAGACAGTGCAACCCAGCACGCCCTCACAGATACCCGCAAGGGCACCGACATCACCCTCGGCTTCGACGCCGCCAAGCTGGCCATGTCTACGGACAACAACGCCAAGGACAACCAGTACTTTATCTTCCTTTCCGACGGAACGCCCTCGACGGTCGATGACGGCCGCGACGCCATCATGTGGAACTGGGTCCGCGGCGCCGGCGACCCCACCACCTTCACCGTTTTCTTCGGCAACGAACCCAAGTCCATCGACTCCCTAGGCCAGATGAACAAGAATATCCAGGCCAACGGGTATTCCACCGGCCAGGCCCGTTCGAAGCAATGGGCCATCGACCTGCCCGCCAAGGAATTGCTCACGCTGCTGCAAACCAGCGTGATCAATCCCATCTTCGCGAATACCCCGGGTAAGCCCGTCAGCGCCATCATGACGGTGTCGGGAACCCCCTACAACAGCACCGGCGTGGATGCCAAGAATTTCACCTTCGCCAAGCGCGTACCGCTTAGCGCCGATCAGACCACGGTGAACCTGATGTACACGTACCAGTATACCGATTCGGGCAAGACCAAGACCAAGGAAGTGCCTTATACGCTGACCGTGAAGCGGGTGGCGGGCGCGACCCTGGCCACCGGGCTTTCCTCGGCCTGCCAGGACCAGGGCGCCATCACCCTGTTCAACAAGGGCACCCAGGTGAACCTGGTGACCGCGGATCATACCGATCTTGATGTGCATCTGACCCTGGCCACGGGCGAGGTTTGCAACGGTTGTTCGGTCGAAGTGAAACCGAACAAGAGCACGGACAAGGAGAGCATCATCCTGGCCCCGTCCGCCGGCTTCCAGACCGGAAACTTCGGCCGTGAGACCAGCACGGCCGTCGCCCTGGGCGACCATAAGCTCCAGCACTTGCCCACCGACAGCATCATCATCACCTATACGAATCCGGACAACCCCCTGGACGTCATCCGCAAGGCTTTCCCCTATTCCGACGTGAGCACGGCCCTGCAGGTGATCAAGCATAACGATTGGTCGCGCGGCGGCGAGGTTTCCAACCCCGTGTCCGGCACCCAATTCGTGCTGGTGGGACCGACCACCCTGAACCCTATCGCGGGCGAGACCAAGAACTGGGCCATCATCCCCTCTCTCAACACCGCGGCCGACTCGCTGCGTTACGTGGGCAACGTCATCGAGGCGTCGCGTGCCTTCAAGGTGCAGATCTCCATCTACTCCAACCTGGGCCAGTTCGTGAACAAGATCGACTTCACGGTCAATCAGACCGAGTTCGCCAAGCTCGCCAAGGGCGTCAAGAACAACACCCGCCGGCTGAAGGTGCTGTGGGACAACCGCACCCATGACGGCAATCCCGCGGGCACGGGCGCGTATATCCTCAAGACCACGGTCACCTTGCTGAAGATCCCCGGCATCGCCGAGGACGAGGCGGTGAGCACGGATTTCCGTATCGTGGGCGTGCTGCGGGACCAATAACCGCGCATCGGCTGCTCCCTCCCCGGGTAAACGTGCCAGTAAACAGGGCGCCGGCCCTCAGGCCCTCCGTCCGCGACTTTGTGCGGCTATTCGGGCCTATTTGCGAATAATGAGACTAACCGGAGGATTGGGAAGACCGAAATACTAAATTCCCCTGCGATTTTTGTCGCCGTCCGGTATATTCAAAACGTTGCGTGAGGGGAAGTTAAGGTGAAACGGCAAGCGTGGGCAATCGCCGCCGTCATAGCCGCCACGACGGTTTCCGTCGCTGCGGGACGAGTGTGTGATTTCGCCTTCTCCGAATGTCCTGGTCGATACGACAAGCGGGTCATCCAGGTGCCTCAGGAGATGATTTGGCTTGACGCGAAAATCCCGTTTTGCGCCGAATACGTCCACATCACCAATCCCAACGCCAAGCCCCCGTCCATCGTCTTCATCATCGACAATTCCGGCAGCATGGACGAAAACGATCCGGCCGTCGCGCGCTTCGATGTAGTCGCCTCCCTTCTCGACAACGTCAAGGAGTTCGCGCCTTCGGCCGAAGTCGGGCTCGTAATCTTCACCCGTCGCCTTTCCTTCGATCACCGCGAGAACGCCTTCTTCAAGAGCGCCTTCCCGGGCGATACCTCGCAACACGATTCCTTCGTCCCGCTCACCGCCCTCAACAAAGTCTTCCCCAACGGCGTGCTGGGCATCGATACCCTCAAGGCCCTGCTCAAGCATGACGAGCGCGGCAACCTGACATACGTGACCAAGATGCCCGCCTCGCGCAACAACTCGGGCATGGGCCGTTCCAATACCCGCGATGGCACCGATATCTCGCTCGGCTTCCAGGCCGGCAAGGTGGCCATGAAGGATTCCAAGTCGGACAAGGCGAACCAGTTCTTCGTATTCCTCTCGGACGGCACGCCCTCCACTCCCGACAATGGCCGCGAAGGCCTCATCAACGATTTCATCACCGGCGCCAGCGTGCCCACCACCTTCACCGTATTCTTCGATACCCAGAACAGCACCCCGGTGGCGCCCAGCACCATCGTGCAAATGACGGGTAACATCAAGGTCAACAGCTACTCGGGCATCAACAGCAAGAGCGCCTATTGGGCCATCAACGTGCCCGGCGCGCAATTGGAGACCCTGCTGCAGAACCAGGTGATCGGGAACGTGCAATCGGTGCCGGCCCAGCCCAAAAGCGCGGCCTTGGCCACCGGCGACACCACTTACCGCACCATTGTCATGGACGAAAAGGGTTTCGCCTTCTCCAAGCATCTGGTGCTGCAGGCCGATACCACGCGCTTCGAGATGGCCTACACCTACACCTATATCGACACCACCGGCGGACTCTCGGTATCCAAGGAGAAGGTGATACCCTACGCCCTGACCATCCTACGCACGCCGGCCGCCGCCCTGCCCGCGGGTACGGGGCAGGGCAGCTGCCGCGACCAGGCCGGCATCGCCCTGTTCAAGGATGGGACCGCCGTCTCCACCGTCACCGCGGACGATGCCCAGCTGGAAGCCCGCCTTACCATGCCGGACGGCTCGGCCTGCAAGGGCTGTAGCCTGCAAGTGCTCCCCTCGTCGCTGAAAAGCAAAGACCGCGAAGCCCTGACCCTTACGGTGGGATCGGGCTACCTCTCGGGAACGTTCCAGCGCGAAGTAAGCCTGGTGCCCGCCCTCGGTGACGGCCGCCTACAGCATCTGCCCGGGGACAGCATCGTCGTGGTCTACATCAGCCCCGAGAATCCTTTGGACATGGTGCGCAAGGCCTTCCCCTATCGCGACATCTTGACCGTGGTCAACCTGGCGGGCCAGAACGATTATGCCCGCGCCCGCCACCTGCCCATGAATCCCTACGAGCCGCAATTCCTGCTGGTGGCGCCCGCCGGCCTCAGGGCGGCCCCTACCGAGGCGACGGATCAATGGACCCTCGCCCCCGGTCCCATGGCACCCGTGGATTCCCTGCGTTACGTCGGCCTGACCGTGGAGGCTTCCCGCGCCTTCGCCGTGGACATCTACATCTATTCGAACATGGGCGAATTCGTGAACAAGCTGCAGTTCATGGTCGGGGCCGATGAGTTCCTGAAGCTGGAGAAATCCCCCAAGAGCAACACGCGCACCATGAAGGTCCTGTGGGACAGCCGCAGCCACTACGGCAACCCGGTGGCGACGGGCGCGTACGTGGTAAAGACCACGGTAAGCCTGCTGAAGATCCCGGGAATCGCGGAGGACCGGGCGGTGAAAGTGGACTATCGCCGGGTCGGAGTGCTGCGCCAGCTCTGAAGAATCGGATCGGTTTAAGGTTTAAGGTCTAAGGGTTAAAATCTAAGGTGAACCATTCACTTTCATAGGGATCCCATCCCACCTTAAACCTTAGACCTTAAACCTTTCTTCTCTCCCCGCTACTCAATCCTATGCCCCGACTTCGGATCAAACGCCTCCCGCACCCCTTCTCCGATAAACGTCGCCAGTAATAACGTCACGAACAGGGCCACGGTTGCCGAGATGGCCAGCCAGGGCTTTTCGATGTTCTGCAATCCCTGCGTCAGGAGTTCGCCCCACGAAGGCGTGGGCGGCATCAGGCCGAAGCCCAGGAAGTCCAGCGCCGTAAGCGAGGAAATGCCGGCCACCACGGTAAAAGGCATCAAGGTGATGACCGGGGTAAGCGCATTGGGGAGGATCTGCTTGAAGAAGACGCGGAAGGGGCCGAAGCCCAGGGCTTTGGCGGCGCGCACGTAGGCCTGGTTCTTAAGTTTGAGGAATTCCCCGCGCATAAAGAACGAGAGGCTCACCCATTCGAAGAGGGCCATTATGAACAGGAGCACGGCGAAGGTGCGTCCGTAGATGGAACCCAGCAAAATCACCACGTACAGGAACGGTAGCGCGCTCCAGATCTCGATGAGGCGCTGCACGGTAATGTCGACCTTGCCTCCCAGGTAGCCCTGGATGCCGCCGATGGTGATGCCCAGCAGCGCATCGAACAGCGCGAGCAACAGGGCGAAGGCCATGCAGATGCGGAAGCCGTAAATCAGGCGGGCGAGCACGTCGCGGGCGGAATTGTCGGTGCCCAGCAGATGCTTGCGCGAAGGCGCATGGGGGGGATTTCCCTCCAGCTCCAAGTGGGTCCGTAGCGGGCTGTCGGCGATAATCGGGAAAATCATCTTCCCGCCTCCGGCCGTGAAGGCGCTGTCCTGCCATAGCTTCAGGTAATCCGACTCGGTGCCGTAGGGCCCGCCGAATTCGGTGGAAGGGTAGAATTTGAAAACGGGAAAGTAGGACTTACCCTGCCAATGCAGGTACAAAGGTTTGTCGTTGGCGATGAGCTCGGAGAAAAGGGAGAGGAGGAAGGCCGTGCCCAATATCACCAGGGCCCACCAAGCTCGCTTCAGTTTGCGGAACCGCTTGAGCCTGTCCCGCGTCAGATCCGTCAGCATGCGCGCGTCCCCATCAATCGAACCGTATACGGGGATCGACGGCCACGTAAAGCAGATCCGAGAACAGGCGCCCCAGCATCGCCATCAAACTGGTGAGCAGGATGATGCCCATGACCACGTTGTAATCGCGGTTGACCATGGAGGTATACACCAACTGCCCCATGCCGTCGATGTCGAACACGTGCTCGATAAGGATGGAGCCGGCGAACATGAGGGTGAAGATCTCGCCCGCGCGGGTGGCCAAGGGGATTAGGGCATTACGGAACGCGTGACGCCACACTGCGCGCTTGAAGGAAGCGCCCTTCACCACCGCCGTACGCATATAATCCTTGCCCATCTCGTCCAGCAGGCTGTTCTTGAGCATCATGGTGAGCACGGCGAAATCCCCGATCATGTAGCAGAACAGGGGCAGTATCATGTGGTGCAGGAAATCCCACACCTGCCCCATGGGGGTCAAGGATTCGAATTCATCGGAAATGATCCCGGTGATGGGGAACCAATCCAGGAAGCTGCCGCCCCCCAGCAGGATAATCAGGATGATGCCCAGCGCATACCCGGGAATGATGTATCCCGTGAAGATGAGGCCGGAAGTGAAGGAATCGAACCAGGATCCGTTGCGCAACGCTTTGGCGACGCCCAAGGGGATGCTTACCAGGTAGGAGAGCAGGAAGGACGAAAGGCCGAAAAAGATGGAGATGGGAAACTTGGATTTGATCACGTTCCACACCGGCTCCTGGTAGGTGTATGACTTGCCCAGGTCCAGGCGGGCTACCTTGCCCAGCCAGATGGCGTAGCGCACCGGGGCCGGCTTGTCGAAGCCGAAATAGGCCTTGATGTTGGCGACTTCCTGCGGGGAGATTTGCGCGCCGGGACGCTTCTCGGCGGCGGCCTGCTGCACCTTGGAGATGAGCTCTTCCACCGGGCCGCCCGGCACGAATTGGATGAGCGCGAAGACGATAAGGCTGATGCCCAGCAGGGTGGGCAGCATCAGCAGCACGCGGCGGATGACATACGCCTTCATGCCGCGCTCCCCGTCGCCTCAGGACTCATTCGCCGCTATTCACCGTAAAGGACCTTGAGGGGCGGCACCGGCAGGGATCCGCCGGATTTCTGGGCCTCCGCGAGGGCCTTTTCCTTGGCCGGATCGGCCGACCAGTAGGTGGTGATGCAATCTTCGTCCGAGAACTTGTCGTACACCGTTTTAGGCGTGCCGAACTTGTTCCAGTACAGGACCCAACGCGAATCCTGATCCCACATCAATATGTAGGGCATGATATCGATGAGGCGGTTGTCGATTTGCTTGAGGATGGCGTTGCGCTTCTCCATGTCCATCTCGGTCTTCTGCAGGTTGATGAGGCTGTCCACGGTCTTGTCCTTGACGCCCGCTACGTTGTTGGACGAAGGCTGATCGGCGGTGCGGGAATGCCACATGCTTTCGGGGTCGCGTAGGCGTGAAGCGCCCCAGGCGGCCCAGCCGATGTCGAATTCGTAATTGTCCATGCGCTTCAGCCAGGTCGACCAGGACATCTGATCGATCTTGGCGCTGATGCCCACTTTCTTCAGGTCTTCCAGATAGACGTTCACGGGACGCAGATCCACGAAGCTGTGCAGGGAGATGGTGATCTCCAGCTTCTTGCCGTCCTTGGCCAGGATGCCGTCCGGACCGGGCTTGTAGCCGATTTCGGCCAACAGGGCACGGGCCTTTTCGGGATTGTATTCGATCAATTCCTTGTCCGGATTGCGGTTGCCCGGGTACAGGTCGGCGAAGTAGGTGTTGAGCAGGGTATTGAGGTTGAAGAGGAGTTTATCGTTCATCAATTTGCGGTTGGCCAGGTAGGCCATGGCCTGGCGCAAGCGGACGTCGGCGAAAAGCGGGCGGCGCAGGTTGAACACGTAGCCGCGGAAGCTCATGGGGTACTTGTTGTAGACCATCTGCTTGGCGATAAGGCCTTTCTTGACCTGATCGAAATCGGTGTTGTTGGCCCAGATGTTGGCGCGGGTGATGGGGTACATATCCACGTCGCCCTTCTTGAGGGACTCCAGCACCTTGAGGGGATCATCCATGAACTTCCAGCGGATATGCTCGAAGTTGTATTTGTGCTGGTTGAATTGCTTGGCGAAGCCCCAGTAATCGGCGCGGCGTTTGACGGATACGGAGCGTTCCTTCTTGACCTCGTCCAAGGCGTACGGGCCGCTCACCACGGGGAATTCCCAATTGACCTCGTTGAAGTCCTTGCCTTCGAGCACGTGCTTGGGCAGGGGCGAAAGGCCCGAGGCCTCCCAAAAGTTCATCCAGTGCTTTTCCTTGGCGGTGATGCTCACCGTAAGGCTATCGACCACGACGGGACGGGTGAATCGGTCCAAACCCACCCGGAACAGGGAGGTCAGGTTCTTGGGGTTCATGATCACGTCGTAGAAGTACTGCACATCCTCGGCGGTGATGGGTTTGCCGTCGCTCCATTTGGCGCGAGGGTCGAGCTTGAAGGTGTAGGTCATCCCGTCCGCCGATGTGGACCAGGATTCGGCCAGGATGCCCACGGCCTTGTTCTCGGTGGGGCTCAGGCCTGCCAGGCCGTCGAACATGAGGCCGAACAGTTCCTTGGTGAAGAAGTTGTAATCGAGGTAGGCATTGAGGGTCTTGGCCGCCGGGCCGCCCCATAGGTTGAGGGTGCCGCCGGGCACCGCATTGGGATTGGCGACGGCATCGATGTCACCGGCGGTATCCACGGCCACCGTCTTGGCCTTGGCTTGGGTCCCGCCCCCGGAGCCGCCGCCACCGCCGCTCTTGTTGCAACCGGCGATGAGCAGGGCCCCTGCCGCCACTACAAGACCCAGGGAAACCGAGGACGACTTGCTGATCATGCTGATCCACCTCTCCGGAAACGGCCGTAATCCGGGCTAAAATTAGAATAATCCCGGTGCCGCCCCGGATTAGAGCTCAAGCCCTTTGCAGATATGCTCAACGATGGCTTCGGGGGGATTATCCACCCGTACCACCAGGGCGCTTTCCGGTTCTTCCAGGATCTCGAATTGGCTGCTGAGCATTCCCACCGTGAAAAAATGGCCCTGGCGGTGCTTCAGTCGTTGCTCCAGGATGGCGTATTCCCCTTTCAGGAAAACCATGCGCACGTCGTCGAGCCCGTTCATGAGCAGGTCGCGGTAGTCCTGTTTCAAGGCTGAGCAGGCCACCACGGCGCGTCCCCGCCCGGCGGAAAGGCCGACCAGCAAGTTGTGCATGGCCAGCAACCAGGGTCGGCGATCGCGATCGTTGAGAGGGAGGCCCTGGGCCATTTTGGCGAGGTTTTCCTTGGGTTGGAAATCGTCGCCGTCGTAGAAGGGCCATCCCAGGCGCGCGGACAGTAACCTGCCCACGGTGGTCTTACCGCTGCCAGATACGCCCATCAAGACGATCACGGATGAGTTCGACATAGCCGGAAATCCCGTAGCCGCAAAAGTAAAAAAGAACGAGTACATTGGAATCATGCGCGCGCAGAGCGTCGATAACGCCACCTCCGGCCAAAGCATCACCTGGCTGCTGGGGCCCTACGCAGATCCCCTTCTGTTCATCGCCATCCCCCTGGCCGCCTTTCCCGCTTACCGCGCCTTGGCCGCGCTCCTCTCCTTTACCTTTCTGAAACTGGCGGTGCTCTCGGTGAGCGCCACCGGGCATCATCTCCCCGGCTTCATCCGGGCCTACACCGATCGCAGCGTGTTCGAAAAGTTCCGGGTGCGGCTGCTCGTCGTGCCGACGCTCTTCATCCTGCTGGCGGGAATGGCCGCCTGGTACCGCCTCAGCGTGGTCTTCTTCCTGCTCATCGTCTGGAGCGTTTGGCACGGCGGCATGCAGATCATGGGCTTCCTGCGCATCTACGATGCCAAATCGGGACTACGTTCGGCATTATGGGCGCGCTTGGATTTCTGGATGTGCCTGGCCTGGTTCGTCCAGGTGGTGCTGTGGGCGGTCCCCAAGAAAACTTCCGTACTCAGTTCCTTTTACGTAGCGGGCGGCCCACTTCTGCCCTTGCCCTGGGCTTTGGGGTTCGGTAAGGCCTGGCTGGCATTGACCGCCCTGGTGACGGCAGGCTACGTCATCGCGTTGGCCGCGGATGCGCTGGGCGGACGCCGGCCCAATCCCATGAAGCTCGCCTGCCTGGCAGGCAGCATCGGCTTCTGGGCCTTCTGCCTGCTGCGCATCGACAATCTGCTGATCGGATTACTGTTATGGGAGGTGTTCCATGACATGCAATACAACGCCTTCGTGTGGAAGTACAACCGCCGGCGGGTCGAGCGGGGCCTTTCCGGCAGCCGCCTGGAACGCTTCCTCTTCGCGCCGGGATGGCAACGCTTGGCGGTATACGCGGGCTGTATAGCGGCTTACGGATGCGTGGGGCTGTTGACCCAGGACGTGCTCAACGCGTACGGCACCGGCCATGGCTACCAGGCCATGTTCTCGCGCATCGGAAACGTGTTCGCCGCCTCGACCCTGATCCATTTTTACATGGACGGCTTCATTTGGCGCGTGCGCGACGGCAAGGTGCAAGCCGATTTGGGCGTGGCAGGCACGCAGGGCGCGGCGGCCGCGGGCGGCTATCAGGACCGCAACGAAGCGCGGCATTGGGTCTTCGTGAGCTTGCTTTTCGCGGGCTGCGGACTCTTGGCGGCCTCTGAACACTTCGGTTGGACCGCGGGAGCGGCGCGGCGGCAAGCGGACAGCTTGGCGGATCTGGTGCCCGCGAGCGGGTATGCGAATTTCATCAAAGCCTCCCATCTCAAAACCGAGGGCCGCGGGGATTCGGCCAGCTGGTATTATGGCCGGGCTATCGCCCGTGACAGCGCCTACGGGTTCGCGCATGCCTACATCGCCGATCTGAAGGCGGAAGCGGGGGATGTGGGTGGGGCCGCGGCTGAATATGCCCTGGCCCTGGAGCGCGACCCGGAATCGGACCTGTTGCGGGAAAACCTGGCCGCCTTGTCCGGCAAGTCGGGCGACTACGCGCGCGCGCGCGGACTCTACCTCGAACTCGCCGCCCGGGATACCGCCAATGCCGGCTTCGCCTTCGGCGCCGCCTTCGCTTCGCTGCAGATGAAGAAAGGCCTGGAAGCCAAACCCTGGCTGGAGAAGACCCTACGCCTGGACCCGAACCGGCCCGATGCCCTCACCTACCTGGGCATGGTCCATCAGGCCCTGGGCCACGCCGACTCGGCGCGGGCCTGCTACCTGGGGGCCCTGGCGCTGGACAGCGCCGATTCCCTGGCACGGGCCAACCTCGCCACCCTACCCTAGCCCGCCCCGTCCCCAGCGACCAGGTAACGGCGCACCTTGGCAGGCGCCTTCCCGATCTTCACGCTCAGGAAGTAAACCCCTGCACGCAATCCCGTTCGATCGAATTCGTATTCGATCCTGCCTACCCCGGATTTACGGGAGAGGATGCGCCCCCGGACATCCGCGAGCTTGGCCTCGTAGGATTCGTCCGAGGTCGTGGTAAAACCCAAACGTCCCGGCTCAGCGAGCGATCCGCCCCTTTCCAGCACCCGGCCGGTGAGCATCCCATCGGCGGAAACGATGGCCAGCCCGTCGCATTCCGCGCCCATGCACGGCGCGGTCGCGTATCCCGCCAGGAAAAAAAGCATCTGCGCCACATATCGATCGAAGTCGCCTGTTCCGCCGTCGAAGCTGGTGCCCCGCGCGGTCAGCTCATCATCCGAGTGGCCGGATTGGATATATCCGGCGATCCCGGCCCCTACCCGCAACAGGAAGCTGAACGCGTTCCCGCCGGCGTAACGGTACTGGGCGGGAAAGGCATCCCCCAGATTGCGCGCATCGAATTTCAAGAGCGACGTCACCTTGCCCTGGAAGCGGCGATCGGCCAGGATATTGACGGGATATTGGTACCACTCATTCTTCATCAGCCGCGTCTTCACCCCGGTAGCCAGGACCTCGGCCCCCGTGAACGGATCGGTCCCGGTCGGCACCTCGGCCAAGGTGGTCCCCGTTTCCAGGACCCCCTGCAGAACGATATGCCTTTCCATGGCCGGATCCTTGTACACCGGGCCGTTCGTCCTGTAGCTCATCCCGTGGTAATTCAACGGATGCAATTCATTGGCGTAGAATGGCCATTCCTTCCCGCCATCGCCGCTCCCGTGGAACGAAAGCACCGCCCGTCCGCCGACCTTGATGGCATCCTCGAGGGCCGCCGCCTCGGCGGGATTCTTGGCCAGGATCTGGGGAAGGTAGCTCAGGTTGTTGGCGACGATCACCTCTCCGGCCAGCAAATCCTCCAGCCCGAACCGCACTTGCTCGCCGACGGCCGCTCCCGAATTGGAGCTCGCGAAGCGTTTGATGGCGAAGGCATCCTTCCCTCCCGTCCCGTATTCCTTCGCGATGCGGGAGAGCGCGGCGTCTATCACCTGCTTGCCCTCGAGATGCCCGTTGCCGAAGGTGAAATTCAATTCCACCACGGTGGTCAGCTTGGAGCTGTATTTCAACCAGACCCCGTCGACGTAGCGCACATGCGCCCGCGCGGCAGGGAGGGAGTCGGCGCGGGCGGCGGCGAAGGACGCGGAGGGCGCGGTCCCGATCGCGAAGGCCAGGATGGGGATTGCGATAGCGGCGTTCCTCGGTAGCATGCGTCCTCCCATTTGCGATCACTCGCGGTGTTTGTGGAATGATAGGCGCGGCTCGCGCGGGCCGCAGCATATCCGGGGCGAAAGCGATTCCCGTTGGTGAACGCGCATACTGCGGGAGCGGAAATAAAAAAAGGCCCGGCGGTTTCCCGTCGGGCCTTCGCGAAAGTGAATGCGGCTTGCTTAACGGCCGGGATTGCTGATCACGTAGCGCTGGATCTTGGCCGGCGCCTTCCCGAGCTTCACGCTCAGGAAATACACTCCGGACTTGAGTTGGCTGCGATCGAATTCGAAATCAATCTTGCCCTTGCCGGTCTTGCGCTCCACTATGCGGCCCTGCACGTCGGTAAGCCGGGCGTCATAGCCGCGATCGAAAAGGGAGGTGAATCCGGGCTGGGCGCGGTTGATCAAAGCGGTGGTGCCTTTGTAGGTCTGCCCGGTCAGCATCTCATCAGCGCCCACAACGGGCAGCCCGTCGCAGGCGGTGCCCGCGCAGACTTCGGTCTTGTAGCCGGCCAGGTAGAACAGGGTCTGGGCCACGTAGCGATCGTAATCGCCGGTACCGCCGTCGAAGGTGGTGCCCGGGGCGGTCAGCTCATCGTCCTGGTGCCCGGCGGGCACGTAGGACACGCGACCGGTGCCTACCTTGAGCAAGAACGTGTAGACGTTGCCGCCTTTGTAACGGTAGGTCTCCGGCAGCGCATCGCCCAGATTGCGCGGATCGTATTTCAGCAGCGGGGTCAAGAGGGTGGTGAACTTGGGATCGGTCAGCAGGTTGCGGCCGAACTGGTACCATTCGTTGGTCATATTGCGGGTGTTCACGTTGGTCGCCAGCTTCTCCGCCCCGGTGGTGGCGTCAACGCCGTCCGGAACCGTGGCCTTGGTGGTGTTCTTTTCCAGAATGCCTTCGAGTACAATGTGCTTCTCGCGGGAGACATCCTTGTACACGGGACCCGGCGTACGGGTGGCATGGCCATGGTAGGAAACCGGGTGCAATTCGTTGGTGTAGAACGGCCATTCGCCGCCGCCGTCTCCGGAACCGTGGAACCCCAGCACGCCGCGACCATTGGTCTTGACGGCGGTTTCGAAAGCCGTGGCTTCGGCCGCGTTCTTGGTATTGAGCTGGGGGAGGTAGCTGAGGTTGTTGTTCACGATAACCTCGCCCGCGAGCAGATCGGTCAAGGTGAACTGGACCTGTTCGCCCACCGCCGCGCCCGAGTTCGAGCTGGCGAAGCGCTTGATGGTGAAGGCATCCTTGCCGGCGGCTCCGTAGTTCTTGGCGATGCGGGTAAGCGAAGCGTCGATCACCTGCTTGCCTTCGAGATGGCCGTTGCCGAAGGTGAAATTCAGCTCCACCAGGTTGGTAAGCTTAGAGGTGTACTTCACCCCGTTCCCGTTCACGATGCGCACATGCACGCGCGCGGCGGGGTTGATGTTCACCTGCGCGATGGCGTTCACGGCCAACAACGCGCAAGGCACCAAAATAGCGCTCTTGAAATTCATAATCCCTCCCGGAATAGATTAGGCGTAGGCCATGACATGAGGATAGCGGCTTTTGTCCGGCGCCGCATTGGCCGGGCGGAATTAGCGATTACCGCAGGGAAACGCTTCATATCATCCACTGGATGCGCGCCAGCCAATACCAGTGGTCGGGCGCGTTGGTCACGGGGATATACTCGGGGCGGGCGAAGCCGTCCTTGAGCCGCATATGGTCGTTGGCGACCTGTACGTACAGGGTCAGGAACTTGTTGAAACCCCGGGCCGCGTGCACGGACCATTTGAAATCATCGCGATTATAGGCTTTATAGCGGAATTCGGGATCCGGCGGCAGGTCCAACTTGTCGTACGTGCTGGCGATGCTCTCCATCACCGGGTTCTTCAGGTATTCCATTTCGAAGGAGAGATGCTCCAAGAGGCCGAAGGTCGGGATGCTGGCCCCCAACATGATGGGCCGGCGCTGGGCGCTCTCGGTATAGAAGATGGGATAGTTCTTCAGGCCCAACTGGGCCACCTCGCCGTACAAATTGAATGCGCCCATGCCCGCCGCATTCAGGCCCAGCATGGCGTTGAAATCCAGTTCGAAGAAGGCTACCAACTTCACCGCCGCGTTATCGAAAGCCACCGACTGGGGCTTGGCCCCGGCATTATTGGGGTCCCCGAAATATTTGGAGGTATCGCTGCCCTCATTTCCCGCCAACTGGAGGATATCGTCCCGCAGCATATCGGCGCGGCTGGCGGACCGGCCGGCCACATTGGCCGTCTTGCTGGTATCGCGCGCCAATGGGATGGCCGAGGGCGAGGTGATGTTGTACAAGGTCTGCAGGGTGGAGGAATCCGTCGCCCATACCTGGGCCTGGGCGGTGGCCGCGTTCGGTTGCGTCCCGGGTGCGTACTTGACCTCTTGCGAGGCGGTGCCGGCGTAATCCGGGATGGTCACGTTGTAGCGCGTCTTCGACTGCACTTCGGGCAGGTAGAAATTCGAGTAATACTGGTACGAGCGCGTCAGCACCTTACGCGTCTTGGGGCTGGGATTGATGAAGCGGTGCAGTGAGCCCGCGCCGCCCACGGTCACGCCGGAGACCGGCTTCCAGGTGGCGATGTAGGCCGGGGTGATATCGTAGATGGGGGCGTTGAAGTATTCCCCGAACAGGCCCAGATCCTGCTTGAAGGTTTCCGTGGCATAGGTGGCCTTCACGCCCACCGTGCGGTATTGCGCGTCGTTGAGCCAGCTCCAACCGCCGGTATAGATGATGGTGGGATAGGCCTCGGTGCGGAACAGGTACTCGCCCAGATTCTTGGCGGCGGCATTGTACTTGTAGGGGAAGTAGCCGAAAGTCAGGTCCAGCTTGGGGCTCGCCGACCAGCGCATGAAGGCGCTGGAAATGCCGGGGCCGAATTTGATCACCTTGCTCTCGGGGCTTCCCGTGCCCGGTTCGAAGGCCTTCCAGAAGATTCCGCCTACGCCGATGTTCAGGAAGTACGCGCTATCCAGCTGTTGCGAATATCCCACGTCCACGTAGGTGCGGTTGAGGGCCAATTCCGAAGGATCGTAATCGTGGATCTTCAGATCGTTCCCGGACTCGAGCCGCCCGGCATCCAGGGCGGTGAACAGGGTAAGCTTGGGATCGGCGGCCGAGGCCGCGGCGGCCAGGGCCAGGATGTAGAACGGGGCGAAAGCGGATTTCATTTCACGTTCCCTTAATTATGGAATTCGATGCGCGCCAGGAAATACCAGTCGCCGGTGCGTTTGGTGACCGGCTGGCCGCTGACGTAGTCGCCATCCCAGCCCAGCAGGCGCAAATGATCGCTGGCCACGCGGCCCTTGAGATCGAGCCATTGGTTCAGGGCCTTATGCACGTAAAGGCTCCACTTCACATCGTCCTTGGAATAGTTCGGGAGTTTGGCCGGATCGTAGTCCTGCTGGTTCAGGTTGGGCAAAGGCGAAAAGCGGCTGCCGGTATTGTCGGCGATGGCGTACTTGCGCCCGTAATACGGGTTCTTGAAATACTCCGCCTCTAAGGAAAGCGTATTGAGAAATCCGAAGGTGGGCACGTCCACGCCGGCCATCATGGGAATGCGTTGCATGACCTTCTTGTAGTACACGGTATCGCTCTTGAGCCCCAGCAGCGCGACTTCCGAGTAGACGGTAAAACCCGGTTCGCCGCCGCGGAGCGCGCCGAAATCCAGCCGCCCGCGCAGGGCCAGCTTCACGGCCTGGGCCGTAAGATCGTTGTCGGAAACGTATTTCGACAGGGCCGGATCCAAAGTGGTGGTCACCGTCGGCTTGCCGAAGCGGAACTGACGGTGCAACGCGACGCCGGCCTGCAGTTCCGCGTGCTTGGGTCCCACGGCGGCCAGGTAGGCGAAACTCACGTCGTTCACGGGCGTGTTGTACTGCTCCGCGTAGGCCAGCGCCGTCTGGCGGAACATCGGGTAATCCATGCCGTACTCGAATCCGGCCACGCGGCTGAACGACCACGCCAACAAATCCTTACCCTGGGAATTCTCCACGATGGTGGGATAGGCTTCCGAGCGCAGCAGGTACTCGCCCAGATTCTTGGAATCGGGATTGTACTTGAATTCGTACAGGCCCATGCGAAAGCGTTGCGACTCGGTGGCGTAAGTGAGCACGCCTTGGAGATCAGAATCGAACTTGAGGCCGGCGATATGGAACAGCGCCAGATCGGTGGCTTGGTTGCGCCAGAAAAGCCAATGCAGGTTGGCGAGCAGGGACCAGTTCTCATCGATCTTCTTGTCGATGAACCAGCGCGCGCCCATGCGGTTGATAATCTCGCCATCGGTGGCGGTGTCGCCCAACTGGAAGCGCCCGCCGTCCACGTAGCCGCCTACCTTGAGGTCGGAAGCCGTCAGTGAAAGCGCCGCGGCCCGGCGCGCCGTAAGGGCGGTAAGAGCAGCGCACAATGCGAGAAGTTGAACCGACCTGCCGAATGCCAAAGGAACCCCTTCCCGTTTACCGAATCGCGGACCGCCCGGACCGCCTGGTCTTCGCCTCCCCGGCGATGGACCTAAGATACTCCCGGCCCGTTCTCGCCGGCTTCCGGACCCGCCCCGCACGTCTCCGGAGCCTTTTTACCGTTTCCCCCAGGTAAACGGCCGGACCCCCGGAACATGCCGGTCCGTAGTAACACGCAAGCTACCTATGTCTTGTGGGAAAGGGTCCGCCTCGAACGGTCCCTGGAGCCGCGAGAACCGGCCCGGACATGCTTCTAAGCAAGGCAGGCATGGCCCTACGGTACAGTGACGTCGGCGATAAGGACTCCCACATCCCAACGGCCGGCGGGGCGGCGCGCGCGGCAGCAAGCCGCGCAGTCCGATCACCCAGGCGAGAATGTAGCGAGGCCGGCCATCGGCCAAGGCCACCGGGAACGGGCAAAGTGTGGCAGAGCTTGCCCCTCGTGTTTCCAGCGTTTTTACGGTCTAAGGTGCGAAATCGATCCAGTCGAGATTCGCTGATCCGCCGGATACCGTGACGCGCAGAACTTGCGCGCCCGCGGCCAGCGGCAAGGCCGGCAACACCGCATCGGCCCAGTCCGAAGCAGGCGGCAATACCAGTTCCACCGGCGCGCCGGCGCCCACGGAGAAGGCCAGGGTGGCGCCTCCACCGGTCCGGTAATGCACCGTAGCCTTGAGGTCCGCGGCGGACTCCACCGCCAGCTTGTACTCCGTCCAGCTCTTATCCGAATAGCCCACGGCTTCGGCCCCGGTCGCGGAATCCAGGATCATGCGGCCGGTCCGATCCATGCCGATGAACGACTCCGCATCCACGCGCCCCGGCACCGCCGCCGCATGGTAGGCGCGCGCATCCGTCAGGGTCCGGTAATATTCATCCTGGTACGCCTGCCAGGTATTCGCGGCCGCGGGAATGTCCAGGAAATCGAAATTGATGTCCGAGGCCGGCCGCACTTCCATGGCCCGCGAAACCATGATCATGTCGGCGCCCTTCCACAGGTCCCGGTGGTACAGGAATGCCAACGGAGCGACGTCCCCGAAGCTGAGCCGCGTCGGCGAACCCAGCAGGAAGCCGCGCGTACGCTCCCCCATCCGGCTCAGGGGTATGGTCTTCACCAGATTCGTATCCGGCGTCCCCGTCCAGGAATAATTCCGTCCCCATTGCACGAAACGGCATTTACGCGCCACCAGGTAATTGGCCGCGCTATCGGCCGCCTGCAGGCTATAGCTGAAGATGCCCGCCACCACCATGCGCGGAGCGATGGAAGGATCGGTCAGGTAGGCGTTGGCCACCGTCGTCAAGGGTCCGCCCACGATCACCACCAGCGGTTTTTCCGGGGTCGCCTTGCGCGCTTCCGCCACGATCAGATCGCTGCCCGCGCTCCGCGTCGCCGGAATGTCCTCTACCCTACCGGTTGCCGTCCACGCCAGCCGCGCCAATCCGCCCGCGACCAGATCCGGTATCCCCGTAAAGCCCGCCTGCCGGGCCTGACGCAGCTCGTCCTGGCCCCTGGTCAATTGCTCCGGAATGGTATTCGGCCCGACATGATGATCATTGGTGACGATGTTCCCGCGCAAATCCAAAGCGCCCGCCGAAGCCTTGGCCCACACGTACTCATTGTCCGGCCCGTTATCCCACCGCTCATTGTCGAAGATGACCGGGTTGGTCGAATCCAAACCGATGATTTGCATTCCCGCCGAATCGATGCGGAAGGCCAGCTTGGCCACCTTGGCCAGAACCACCGGCTCGATCACGGTCTGCTTGCCCGATACCACCTTGATGCCGAAGCGCACCGCCTCGCGCCGGAACGGCTGCAAGCTGCTGCAGCGCACATCGTAAGCGCCCTGGGGAAGGTTATAGAGGATGAAGTTCCCGGAAGGATCAGCCTTCACCAGCCGCTCCATGCCGTACACCTGTACGAAACTGGAAAGCTGCGATTCGCTGTCCGGCGCGAAGGAACCGAGGATGCTCCCGCGCGGCCGCAAGGTATCGGCGCCTAATGCCAGGCCCTGGCCCGCAACCGCCACGGTGAAATCATGGATCGACCCGCGCGCCTCGCTGCCCGCGATTTCCATGCGGTAGGCCCCCGCCGGCAATTCCGCCAGGGTAAACCGTCCCTGGGCATCGGTCACCGTATCCCGGCTACCCGGCCCCGCCGTCTCCGAAGAAACCAGATCCGCCAGGTAATCCGCCGGCCGCAAGGTTACCCGCGCCAGGATCGCGGGACTGCCATCCGCATTCACCGCCCGGCCCGCCACGATCTTCGATTCCGTCTCGGTACCGCCGCCCTTGCCCGCGAACAGATCGCAAGCCGCCAGCCCCAAGACCAGCACCGCGGCAAGCAACGCGTAAAACGAAGCCCGCCGGAGCGGAAGCCTCGTGAGCGCGGGAAACCTGCCGGGCAACAGCCGGCCCGGGCTCATCGTTTGCCTCCGGGAGGCAGGGTGCGCAAAGGCGGGCGCGGCGCGGGCGTCGCGGCCTTCGGCTGCGGCAATGCCGTCAGGGGGAATACATGGAAGTTCATCTGGTACACGCGATCCACATTGTCCGACTCTTGCGCCATCTCCAGCAAGCGCCGCCGGAACGATCGCAATTCCTCCAGCATGGCCTCATAGGTAGGCCCGGAAACGCTCATCGTCAAGGTGGAGAAATTGCGGGTTCCGCTGGGAAGGTGGTCCATGGCGTATTTGGCCAGCTCCATGGCCTGCACCTGATAGGCGCTGATCAGGGCCTGCGAAAGGGCGTCACCGGCGGAGATGGCGGCGTCGGTCCGCTCGTAAACGCCGTCCATCCCCTTCCGGATCAAGCCCAACCGCTCCAGCAACTCGATGGACTTGCGCGCCTCCTGCACCGTAATGGGGGGATTGGTCATGGCCGCCAGGGCCCGGAAATCCCCGCGGAACGGCTGCAGCGCGATCAGTTCGCGCACCGCGGTATGGTGCCATTTCTCGAAATATTCCCACTGATGCGCCTCGACCTTCTTGAGGCGCGTACCCCGCATCGCAATCAGGCGATCCAGGTATTCCTTCTTCTCCGAGGTGCCCGTGGCCTTGTTGAAAAGGACCAGGGTCTCGAAGTATTCCTTCTCCTTGCGACCCAGCCGGAACAGCTCGGCGAACTTCAGCACCAGCTTGAGCGAGATATCCTTCTTGCCCGAGAGCACGTTGGCGAAGAACCCGGGCGAGGAAAAGCCGACCTTGGAGGCGATGAACCGGTACGAGAACTTGGCGCTTTCCTCGCGTCGCTCGGCATAGGCGTCGCGCAGGTATTGCCGGTAGTCGATGTACTCAAAGATGTTTACCACGGTCCGCCTTTGCCCTTCTCAACTTACCATGCGGCGGCCCCCAGAACACTAGGATATTCGCCGCTTCGTCCCCAAAACCGTTTACCTGGGGTATACGTGAGGCGGGGTCTCAAAAAATGCAAGAGGTGGGCGCCCTCGGCGCACTCTAAAGTTGCGCAGGCGCGAATGCGGGGCGGTCTGCGGGTGGGGGCTGGGAGGCCGGTTCCGCCGCGGACTTCGCTAGACTTTGCCGTGTTGCCGAAGGTCGCCCTGGAGAAGGGGATGCCCGCGATTCAGTATTGGGTTCGCCACGCCCGGCGGGGACGCCTGGTGGGCGCGGGCGTTCGATGCCCTGGGACAAAGCCCTTCTCCAGGGCTCCGCCCGCTCGTAACGCGGCGGAACCGGCCTCCCAGCCCCCACCCGCCTGCCGTAAGCCCGCAACACGCAGCAAACGGCGCGTGGCCCGGAAGCCCCCGTAGCGCGCACGTGACCCCCGACCGCAAACCCCTGCTGACTCCTGTGGGCCCAAGGCCGAACCCCTATGGGCTTTCTGAATGCGTTTGCGGTTCTGGGGCTCTTGTGGTTACAGGGGTCAAACGATTTTACCCCCGGCCAAGAGGAGTTGCAGCATCACGCACTGCGGACGACATGGGATCTTCCGCCACATCTATCCGCGGGGGGATTGCGGTCGCGCGGAGACAGGGGGGCCTGGGTGCTGGTTGGGGCGAATTACGAACGGAGGCAGTCCTGCGGGGAGGGCATCGCTACTACAAGTCCGCCGCCCGTGGATCCATACGTTGCCCCAGCGAAACTCCACGGGCGCCCTTCCCGCCGGACGCCCATCGACCTGATACATCGGCTAGTGAAGTCTGAGCCCCAACCGGTACCCAGGCCCCCCTGAGACCAACGTAACCGTAACCGACACCCATAACAGCCACCGGAATGAAGCGAATGCAGCGGGGGAAGAAATGCCAAGCCGGACCGTAACCGCCGTGATACTTTAACGGAACCGGTCACCCCGGTATGACACGCGCAGCTTAACTTAGGTACAGACTTCGATTCCGGGCGGTAAGACCCGGATGCGGAAGGTTCCCCAGTGGAACGCCCATCCGATGGATCATTCCCGCGCTTATGGAATCCCACCGCCGCAGGCAAAGCCCGCGGCCATTGAGGAGCTATTGCGATGAAAAATCTTGTCCTGTTTACCGCTGCCGCCTTCGCACTGCTGACGAGCGCCTGCACGCGCAAAGCGGTCGTGCTCAAATCGTCCGCCGAATACGTAGGCAGCGGCACCTACCGCTCCAAGCTGGCCGACGCCAATGGCGCCAAGACCGGACTTTCCCTGCAATTGAACGGCAACGGCCGTTTCACCTTGGCCACCTTGAAGGCCGGATGTTTCGTCGCCGAACAGCGCGGGACCTGGAAGAGCACCCAGGACGCCCTGGAACTGCATGTGCAGAAGGAATTGCGCCGCGAAGAATGCGGGTCCACCTGGGCCGTTACCGAACGCGACGCTTCCTTTGAGTGCATGCTGCGCGGCACCTCCACCCGCGGCTTCATGTTGCTGCATGAGGAAATCCTGCAAGGCACCGAGTGGACCAAATGGGAACGCGACGACGCGCAGAATTTCGCCGTACTGGAAAAAGGCCCGGGCAGCGACCGCGCCATCAACGTGACCTTCAACGCCGATAAGGGCGAATCCGCGACGCGCGAGTAAGTTTGCGACCGTCGGCGCGGGCGGCCACAGTCATCCGCGCGGAACGGGCCTGCGCGGGATCGATGCGACCCGGCACCCTCGTGACCTCCGCATAACCCGCAGCGTATTCCAATCCCCGCAGCACCAATCCCTGGAA
>JAHFCH010000053.1 GCA_023249635.1 Fibrobacterota bacterium | reverse complement strand
CTTCATTTATTACTCGCAGCAGAAAAGCGAAGACTCCCTGGTGCAGGCCAAAGAGGAAGCCGAAAGCGCCAACCGCTCGAAAAGCCGGTTCCTGGCCAATATGAGCCACGAAATCCGCACTCCCATGAACGGGGTGGTGACCATGACCCAGCTTTTGGCCCGCACCCACCTTTCCCCCGACCAACGCGGGTACGTGCAGGTGATCCAGGATTCGGGCATGAACCTGCTCACCGTCATCAACCAGATCCTCGACTTCTCCAAGGTGGAGCAGGGGAAGGTGCAGCTGATATCGGAAACCTTCTCCTTGCGGGACGCGGTGGCCGAGATCATCGCCTTCTTCGCCCCCCAGGCCGAGGCCAAGGGCCTGGCTCTGGCTTGGACCCTGGCCGACGATGTGCCCGCCACCCTGGTCGGGGATCGCGTGCGCCTACGCCAGGTGCTGATCAACCTCATCGGGAATGCCCTTAAGTTCACCCCTGCCGGACGCGTGGATTTGCGCATCCTTTCCGGTGTCGGCGAAACCTCCAAGCCTGATTCGGTAAACCTGCGCTTCGAGGTCAGCGATACCGGCATCGGCATCGATGCTTCTCTCGCCCATCGGCTCTTCCAGCCCTTCGCCCAATCGGACGCATCGGAAACCCGGCGCTTCAGCGGCACGGGCCTCGGCCTCGCCATCTCCAAGCAATTCGTGGAGATGATGGGCGGGAACATCGGCTTTACGGGTGAACCCGGTAAAGGAACCCGATTCTGGTTCACGGCGCGCATGGAGCGCGCCGGCGCAGCGCCGATCCCGGTAATCGCGCCGCCTGTGGTAGCGGACCAATCCCTGCCACCCGGCGATATGCCCAGCGTACTCTCCGCCGAGGACAACCCCACCAACCAGAAGGTCATGCGCGTACTGCTCGAACAGATGGGCTACAGCCCCGAGACCGCGAGCAACGGTCGCGAAGCGATTGAGGCTTGGGAACGCGGCCGGCACGACATCATCCTGATGGATTGCCATATGCCCGAAATGGACGGGTACACCGCGACGCGCGAGATCCGCAAACGCCAGGGCCCCGAGGGCGGCCCTTTCATCGTGGCCATGACCGGCGACGCCGTATTGGGCAGCCGGGAAAAATGCCTGGCGGCCGGTATGGACGAATACCTGAGCAAACCCGTGCTCTTTGATCAGGTACGCTCGGTACTCGCCCGCGCCACCGCGCGCGTCCAGGCCGGACGTAGAAGCAATGCCGGGTCGTAAAGCGTTTTCCGGCGCAATATAATCCAACCGGACCCCGCGGGCTACCCCGTTTTCCCTGCCCAAATCCCCCCGAATTCGCCCCTACACCATAAAGCGTGGTGATTTCGGCGCTAGCCGATTTCCGCTTCCGCGCTACTCCGGGTAGCTACTTTTCATCCCATGCATTACACCACACAAAGAAGGAAATCATGCAAGTAGACATTCTGCAATATTGGTGGGTCGCGCTCATAGTCGTATGCCTGGCCCTGTATAAGGTCATCCTGCGGGTATTGTTCGGCATGGTCATCGTGCCCGAAGACCGCATCGGCCTGGTGACCAAGAAATTCGTGTTGCTCGGCGCCAACCGCGAGCTGCCCGACGGCCGCATCATCGCCACCAAAGGCGAAGCCGGCTTCCAAGGCAAGACCTTGGCCCCGGGGCTGTACTTCTGGAAATGGTTCTGGCAGTACGACGTGACCATGGAGAAATTCACCATCATCCCCGAAGGCAAGATAGGCCTGATCATGGCCAAGGACGGCGCCGCCATTCCCACTGGCAGCATCCTGGCCCGCCGCGTCGACTGCGACACCTTCCAGGACGCGGTCAAGTTCCTGAGCACGGGCGGCCAGCGCGGCCGCCAGGCCACCTATGTCACCGCGGGCTCATACCGTATCAACACCATGCAGTTCCAAATCTCCATCACCGACATGGTGCGCATCCAGGAAAGCATGGTCGGCATCGTGACCACCCTCGACGGCTATCCCGTAGAAGCCGGGCAGATAGCCGGCAAGACGGTGGAAGGCCATAACAACTTCCAGGATTTCGATGCCTTTATCCAACGCGGGGGCAACCGCGGCCTTCAGCCTCAGGTGATCCTGGCGGGCTCATATAACCTCAACCCCTGGGCCGTGCAGATCGAAGAAATCCCCATGATGGAGATCGCCATCGGTTACGTGGGCGTGGTCATCTCTTATGTAGGGCTGGAAGGCCATGACCTGACCGGAAGCGATTTCAAGCATGGCAATATCGTCGGGAAGGGCCAAAAGGGCGTGTGGGTGGAACCCATGGGCCCGGGAAAATATCCCATCAACAAGTACATCATGAAGGTCGAGCTCGTGCCTACCACCAACCTGGTGCTCAACTGGGCCGCGGCCCGCAGCGAGGCGCATAACCTCGATAAGAACCTGTCCACCATCACCGTGCGTTCCAAGGACGGCTTCCCCTTCAACCTGGACGTGGCCCAGATCATCCACGTACCCACCACCGAAGCGCCCAAGGTCATCGCGCGCTTCGGCAACATGGTCAACCTGGTATCCCAGGTGCTCGAACCCACCATCGGTAATTACTTCCGCAACTCGGCGCAGGATAGCGACGTCATCGCCTTCCTGAGCACCCGTAAGGAGCGGCAGGAATCCGCGAAGATGCATATCAAGCGGGTACTGGACGAGTACAACGTGAACGCGGTGGATACCCTGATCGGCGACATCGTGCCGCCCGATTCCCTGATGAAGACCTTGACCGATCGCAAGATCGCCGAAGAGCAGAAGATCACCTACGAAACCCAGAAGAAGGCGCAGGAGACGCGCCAGGGCATGGAAAAGGAAACCGCCATCGCCGACATGCAAAAGGACATCGTGCGGGCCCAGCAAAGCGTGGAAATCGCGGAACGTACCGCCAACGCTACCGTCAAGAAGGCCGAGGGCGATGCCTCCGGCGTCAAGCTGGCGGTAGGCGCCGAAGCGGAAGCCATCAAGGTGCGCGCCCACGGCCAGGCCGAAGCCACCATGGCCCAGGCCCGCGCCGAATCGGAAGCCACCAAACTCAAGGCTTCGGCCCAAGCCGAACAGATCAACCTCACCGGTAGCGCCGAGGCCGGCAAGATCCTGGCCATCGGTAAATCCACCGCCGAGGCCTACGAACTTGCGGTCAAGGCCTTGGGCGGCGAGAACTTCACCCGTTACAAGATCACGGAAGAACTCTCGCGCGGCCACATAAAGCTCATCCCCGACATCCTCATCGGCGGCGGGTCCAACGGCGGCGGCAGCGCCATCGATGGTCTGCTGGGATTGAAGCTGATGGAGATGATGGAACCGGGCAACGGGGGCAAGGGCCCCGCGGGCAACAAGCCGAAAGCGTAGTCCCGGGGTTTTCTCCCCTCGAGTCCCGGCCCGTGACCCTAAGGGTTACGGGCTTGGGACGTCAGCGCGAAGCATCCATCACGGGGAAGCGGCGTCTGCCTACCGCATCCACCATGCCGTTCGGCGTCGCCATCGCTCCCGATCCGAACCCGATAGGCAGGGCCCGGGTTCGCCGCGCTTCGCGGGGGTGCGCCAGCGTGGTGGTAAGGATGGGGTTCCCCTGGGAATCCAAAAGCCTTATCTCCCAATCGCGATAGAAGATATTCGAGCCTTCCGCCTGCAGCCCGATATGCCCCATATCGTTCGGAACCGCGGCGGAAGTATCCGCATCTCCCGCATAATCGTCCGCGCCGCCGCCGGCGGTTCTCACCACCTTCCTCAGCTTCCAGGCCTTCACCACCACCTGCCCGTTGATCATGTGGATGGAGCTGTCGGCCCCGTACACGTTGATCTGGCATTGCACCCACTTCGTATAGTCGACGGGTAGATTAGGGCTGGCCGTATTGATATAGCGGCCGCCCCCGCCCTTATCGGGAGTGGCGATAAACGGTGATCCGCCCGGGGAGAATTTCCCGCCCGCGGTCGTCGTCCGGGCCCAGAGGTTTCCGATTCCGATATAGGCGCCCGCATTGCCCACATAGGTTTGGAATTCTATGGATTGCACGAAGCTTCGCCCGAAGAAATAGGGCACCTGCGTATTCTGGGATCCGGATTTTTCCGTCGCATCGAAATCCGTGGGTTCCACATGGTATTGCAAGCCGGCGTTCTGTCCCGTCCCCGTCGCCGCATAGCGGTATTTCACCCGCATCTGGTAGCGGGAATAGGTTTTCCGAGTCGTCAGCAAACCCCCACCGCCCGCTGGCACATGGATGGAATCCCCTTCTATCTTATAGACGGTCTGGGTGGCGGGATCCTGCAGCACCGCGCCGCGGCGTACGTACAGGCCTTCGAAGTCCTTTCCGTTGAACAGCTTCACCCAACCCGAATCCGCGCTTACGGGAACGGTGGGCATTGGCGACTCGTGCGCGGCGGAGAAAATTCCCAGCAGCGCCATGCCAAGAAAGGGTAGCGTCTTCACTGGAAAACCACCCAAAGCAGATTGGAGCCCAGACCGGGCATTTCGATCCGCCCTGGATTGGCCGGCGACAGATCCTTCCCGAAAACCATTTTCCCCGATAGATCGAACACCTGCATTTTACGCGATCCCGCCGGAGGCGACAATGCGCGCCCGCCGAATGAGAGCATGCCCGCATTCGCCGCCAATTGCTTCCGTGGGTGCGCCAACGCGGTAGCCGGCAGGCACCCCTTATAGATGATTTTCTTCAGGGACGCGCTCTGGTTCTTGGCATAGAAGGCCGCCCCATAGTCGAGCACGTAGAGCGCGCCGTCTCCGGGGCCGTACAGCATTTCCATGATGTTGCCGCTGAAATTCCCAAGCCCGCCCCAGGGCGGATTGGCGATCTGCTTTTTGGAAATGGCTGCCACCGGCGACGGCGATGGGGCCATGCTGATCAGATGGTTTCCCACTCCCGCGATATCGAAAAGCAACCATTTGCCGTTGAAATACGGGGGGAACTTGGCGCCCGAGTTGAGGGAGGGATCGAAATGGTAGACTTCGCCCGCGCCCCAGCCGCAGCCGCCTATGCCGGTAAGGGAGTCGCCTTGCCACATCACGGCCGCCTTGACCGGAGGCAAATCGACCAAGCCGGTATTGTTCTTGGAAGGATTTACCGGATGATCCGGATCGAAGAAGACGCCCGCATGCCCAGGAATGGGGGTGCAGGATTTGGCCGCGTAGTCCCAATGGCAATACGGCTGCCTGGCCTTGAGGAAATAAGGGTATCCGAAATTCGCCGCCGAATCCGTCACCTCGACTACATCGCCGCCCTTGGGCCCGCGCACGGGATCGTCGCCATGGCCCGGCCCGAACATGGGTACGTAAAGCCTTCCCGTGACGGGATCCGGAAAGATCTTGAACGGATTACGATGCCCCATGGTGTAAATCTCGGGCCGGGCCTTGGGTGTTCCTATCGGGAAAAGGTTACCGGCGGGGATGGTGTAATACTTCCCGGCCACCAGGTTCGCTTCCGGATGGATGCGCAGCACCTTTCCCAGCAAGGTGTCCGTATTCGCCGTCGTAGCGCCATCATCGCAGGTGACATCGTTTTCATCCGTCGGCGGGTACGCGTCACCGCACCCGGGCCGATGGTTGTCGCCCGTGGAAAGGTACAGGTCACCGTTCTTCCCGAACTTCAGCGAACCGCCGTTATGCGTTTCCGTCATCTGCTCCACGCTAAGCAGCACCTGCTCCGAACCCGCGTTCAATTTGTTCGCGGAGGTCACCTGGAACCGGGAGAGACGATAGGTAAGGCGGCCGCTATGATCGGATTTCCCGTTCCACAAGGAACGCGGAGGGTAGTACAGGTACATCCAGCCGTCCGCGGCGAAGCTCGGGCTCAAGGCCATTCCCCAAAGCCCGCCCATATCATAGGCGCCATCCACATAGAGGTAAACGTCCAAGGCGGCGGCGGTATCCGATTTCCAACCCGCTGCGGGCGCATAGGAGTAGATGACCCCGTCCCGCTGGCCGGCCCACACGCGGCCATCGCGCGCGATGGCCATAGTCATCGGTTGATCAAGGGTATTGTTCGGGATGATGGTTTGCACGTCGAAATCCCCCGCCAGCGGGACATAGGTCTCGGGAGCAAGGCAACTTTGGGAGTACGGCGCGCCCGAAACCGAGAATACCACCATCGCGATCCAGCGAATGCTTTGCAACCTTCCCCCTCCATTCCGATTGCAGTGAATATATGCCCGAGTGGAGAGGGCGGTATTGCTTAGGGGAAATAAGCGTTGCGATAAGCGCAGCAAAGGATGCGTGGCGCCGCCGGGCGCGCCCAAGCTTCCCAAGCGGCGCGGGTCGGTCTCAGGGGGTGAAAAATTCTAAAGAGTTAATTCCGATATAAAGAGGGATAATGGCTGCGCCGAGGCCCCGGAGATTTCTTATTCGGCTTTTCTGGTTTGGAGTATGTAATGGACCCCATCCGTAGCCGTGCTTTTATCTAGAACGAAAAATGGTTCCTTCCCAACAAGGTTTTGAAGGTCGGCCACATAGTTGACATCCATGGATTTTAGAACCAAGCTCATAAACTTTGCCGCGTTCGGATAAACGACAACAGCAGGCTTTCCCCTGTTCCAAGGTACCGCTTGCAGGGTATCGTATTTCACGCTCAACGTACGTTCATACTTCTCGGCGGTAACCTGCCAACTGGTTGGTAATTCATTTAGGTTCGCCCCCGATAATCGAGTACCGGGTATTTTAGCGGTCGAAAAAACAATTCTTACACGAAAGGAATTTTCAGTTAATTGCTCTATCTTTCCGACAAATAAGTCGCAAGCTCCTTGTTTGCATTCGATTTTTTCTGCTCGGATAGGGTAATTCCGCACCACGTCCTCAGAAAAATTTTTGGAATGAGGGTCAGGTCGGAAATCAATTATTTCTGACCCTAAAGAGGAGATTTTTTCCATCTCCGTTCCAGAAATAGGAATCAGGGTACCCCCGGTATCCTGTGGCAACGGGATCTGCTCTGATTTCGCGGTGAGCGATAGTTTTGAAGTCATGTTCATCGATTCGAAAATCCTGTACCGAGTCCATCTGTACACCTCGTCGCTATATCCAACCGGTTTTACAATGGTGGAATGGTTCCTGGGGAAAGCGTAAAGTGGATTATCGCAAGTTGAAATCGCGAGATCCCTGTCAACGACAACTACGCCCAAGTACTTCAACTTTTCATACGCGCAAAAAGCCATTGGATACATTTTTGGCTGGGTTCTATTTCGCATCAAGGCAAACCAATCATTCTCAACGGATTGCAAATAGTCATTAAAGACAATTGGATCCATGCCGTGCATTTGAGGACTAACCTTTATGAAGGCCGCGAGATGAGCGACTTCGGATCCGTTCGCAGGATTCGAAAGAAATACCACGCCTTTTATCTTTGCGTATAAGTCTGGTTCGCTCCGGCTAGCGCAAATCAACATTCGTTTTGCAAGAATGCCACCCATACTGTGGCACACAAACACGATATTCCTATATCGTGATGTCTCGTCCGTGAAGTCCGATAGGAGCTTTGTCGCAGTCTCCTCGATTGTTAAGGAGCGGCTAAAGAACGGAGTGTGGTAGCCAAGACAAAGGACATCAAAGGAATTGAACAACGAATCATACCTGACCAGCATCGGCCAGAATCTTTTTGTGCCTTCATCCGTCCAAGTCGTTCTTGCGTCCCCAAGCACTCCGTGGAGGAATACGACGAGGTTTTTGGTACCCGCGGATTTTTTCTCGAAAAAACTTTGAGTATAGATTTCGTCGCTGGATAGTACAGGAATGCAAAAAACGCTCAACCAAAAAGCAAGCTTTACCAAAATTCTTGCGTTCACATAATCCCCAATAAAAATTAGAGTAAGATTTCGAAATTACTACTCGACTGAAAATAGTCAATTGTGTTGGTTCAATACCCACATTGGCACTTTTGGGTTTTCCAAAGAGTGACGATTCTGAAAAGACCTTCGATTCTGTAAACCAGGCCTAACACGATGGAGTATTAATTAATCGAGTGGCCTGATGCTCAGCGCGCGTTTTTGTTTCTTTTCCGGCCAACTGCGTCTTCAAAGAACTCCACGCCAAAGCGGACCCCGGAAGGCATCCATGCACGTTTAGCTTCGGGCGTGTGCTTGACGCCGCCCGTATTGGCCGAAACAGAAGTGGTACGCCCGAGCAAGTACTGCATCCCGCCCCACAGGTGTCCCAAGAACAAGCTATCGGCATAGGCCCCGGTCACATGCCCCATGGCCGTGGTCCAGGCCCTACCGCCCTGATACGCGCAATACCAGCTCATGGGATGATCCGTTCCCGGCACCCCGTTCTTGAAAGTGGATTCGTCCACCGTCACGAGAATATGCTGGACGGGATCGACGGCAGCGCGGGGGTTGGCCTTGAAGGCGTAGATCTCGTCGGTGCGTTCCCATTTGCGCGGCAAGGCCTTGGTGGAAATGTCGGTGCTATCCTCGACCACTTCGGTTTGCTTGGTGTTCATGTCGCCGGGCAGGGACTTGAACCAGGCGCCGCCGATCATCTTTCCGTAGAAGGGCCAATCGTATTCGGTATCCAACGCCGAATGGATGGCCTGGAAACCGCCGCCGGCCTTGAACCATTTCTCGAAGGCGGCCTGCTGCTCATCGCTCAGGGCGTTGCCACTGGTCTTGAGAAAGACCACCGCCTTGTACTTGGCCAGGGTGGTATCGGTGAAGAGGCCCGCCGTCTCCGAGGTATCCACGGTCAGGCCTTTTCCCGCGTAGAAGTTGCGCAGCATGGCGCGGGTCGGCGTGATATTGTCCTCGCGGTATTTTTCCGTGCGCGTGAAAATGAGGATGCGATCGGCGGCGAACGCCGAGGCGGCGCAACCCAGGCTAGAGGCGCCCAAGGCGCCGAGCAGCAATGCAGTGGTGCGACGGATGTTCATGATTTTCATGGTCCTCATTTGCCGGAGCCCCCCAGGGCAGGAAATGTATAAAGCCGCACCCCTGCTTATACAGGCGGATCCGCGAAAATCCGATGGAAATCACCCCTGATGGATACAATTGTAAACACCGGTTCCCGGGGTTCCGCCCGGTAGGCCCTTTCCCCGGCTACCTTGCGGGCTCAGGGAGGTTCCTATGCGCATTTTCCAAAGCCGGCCTTGGGTATTGTCCGCTGGATTGTCCACTGCATTTTCCGCCTCGGTCCTGGCCGCGGCCGTCCTCTCAGCCCAGGCTGCCGGACCGCAAGGCACCGTCATCCAGTTCGGCGTTCCCAAGCAAGGCACCCTATACGCGGACGCCTATTATTATTGCTGGGTTCCCGCCGAGGTCGGCACGGTGCGCAGCATCATCGTGCATCAGCATGGTTGCACCCGCGAAGGGGACGCGCAACAGATGCTGGGCGACCTGCAATGGTTGAGCTTCGCGAAGAAATGGCATTCCGTTTTCATCGCCCCCAAGCTGATCACGGGCGCGCCCGGATCGGGCAGCTCGCAATGCAGCAACTGGAACGATCCCGCCAACGGCAGCGAATCCACCTTCCTGGCCGCCTTGGATTCCCTGGCGCGGCGCTCGGGCCACCCCGAGATCAAGACCGTGCCTTGGGCCTTGTGGGGGCATTCGGGCGGTTCCATGTGGATCACCTCGATGACGGGGAAATACCCGGAGCGGGTGGCGGCCGGAGTGGCGGAAGCCTGCGGCCGCGACGTATCCGGGGTACCCGGCGCGTTACGGGTGCCCATCCTCCACCATAACGGCAAGCAGGACATGTGCTACAACGACACCTACTTCGCCGCCGGGCGCGCCAAGGGCGCACTGTGGGCCCATGCCGTCAATCCCAATCCACTCTGGGTCACCGCCCCTACCGCTTTTCCCGCCGACGTGGAAGGCCACGCTCCCCATGACCTACGAATGATCGCCATCCCCTGGCTCGAAGCGGGACTGGCCGCGCGGCTTCCCGATTCGCCGGGAGCCGCGAAGCTGAAGGAGATGGATACGGCTTCGGCCTGGCTGGGGGACAAGGGAACGCGCGCCATCGCGGCCGTGGCCGACTTCGCGGGCGGGCGGCAAGGCGCCTGCTGGCTGCCCAACCGCGGCTTCGCGGCCAAATGGGCGGAATACATGGAGCAGGGTACCCTCAACGATACCTCGCCTCCCCCGCCGCCGGCGAACCTCACCGGAACCTATGCCGGTCGGCAACTGGGTTTGAAATGGGATGCGGACGCGGATCTGGAGACGGGCATCAAGACTTTCCAAATCTACCGCAATGGCGTATTGCTGACCACCTTGAAATTCGAAGGCACCAGCACGTATTTCACCACGGAGAAGGGGTTCCAGCGTTGGCAGGATGGCGACCAGCCCGCGCCCTCCCAGGCTCCCGCCATGGCCTATGCCGATGCGAACCTCAACGACACCGCCACCTATAGCTATCAGGTGGCCACGGTAAACTGGTCCGGGCTCGCCGGCGCCAAGAGCCCGGCCCTGGTCCTGAAGGGAGGCAAGGTAACTACGGGGTTACCCCATGCGGCCTCCGGTCATCGCGCTGAACGCCTTACCGACCCGCGCGGATACCGGCTGGTTCTATGCCCGGAACCGGGGTGCGAGGCGTACTCCGCGGATTATCCGATCCATGATCTCCGCGGACGCCGCGCCGGACCCGGGTTTTCGGGACTGGGCATCCTCCGCCGCTCCCCCTCGCCCTGATCCCTCCTTCCGCAATCGCCAGCCGCGGGAAGCGTCGGATTCCTAAACGGAAATGGCGGCGGGCTTGCCTCGGGCGGGCCCAAAGCTTGTTTCCCTTGAGGGGCCGGAACATGACAGTCCCCCCGCCGAGGAGGGCCGCATGCACACGGGAAAAAGGGACAGCACATCGGGAGCCAAAGTGTCCATCTGGACCCGCTCCGCGCAAACCCCCATGTATCCCGCAGTCCCGGACGGCCTCAACCCGGAAGTTTGCCTCATCGGGGCGGGCATCGCCGGGCTTAGCGTGGCCTATACGCTGGCCGAACGCGGCCATTCCGTAGTCGTCATCGATGATGGCGCCATCGGCAGCGGCGAAACCGGCCGCAGCTCGGCCCATCTTTCCAATGCCGTCGACGATCGCTATTACGTGCTGGAGGCCATGCACGGTCGCGACAAGTCGCACGTGGTGGCGGAGAGCCATACCGCCGCCATCGACCGCATCGAATCCATCGTCACGCGCGAGGGCATCGACTGCGGCTTAGAACGCGTGCCGGGTTATCTGTTCGCCACCCCGGACGAAGACGCGCCCTTCCTGGATCGGGAAAGGGAAGCCGCCCTGCGCGCGGAACTCTCGCCCGTACTCCTGCCCCGCGCTCCCATCCCGAACTTCGCGACCGGACCCGCGCTGGAGTTCCCCGGACAGGCGCAATTCCATCCCCTGCGATATCTGACCGGCCTGGCCGAAGCCATCGAGCGCATGGGCGGCCGCATTTTCTGCGGCGCGCACGCGCTGGAGATACGCGGTGGCCTTTCCGCCAAGGTTACCCTGAAATCCGGCCACGCCATCCGACCCAGGCATATCGTGGTCTGCACCAACGTACCCGTGAACGATATGTTCACCATGCATACCAAGATGTCCCCCCATCGCAGTTCTGTCATCGCCGCGCATATCCCCGAAGGGCAAATCCCCAAGGGCCTGCTGTAGGATTCGGCGTATCCCTACCACTACGTGCGCACCGCGGCAGGCGCGGACAATACCGCCGGACAGGAATTGCTGCTGGTGGGCGGGGAAGATCATCCTACCGGCCAAGCGGATGATTTCGAAGCGCGTTACGTGCGTCTGAAAATGTGGATGCGTTCCCGTTATCCCGAAGCCGGCGTGCTGCATTCACGCTGGTCGGGACAGATCATCGAAACCCTCGACGGTATGGCCTATATCGGGCGCAACCCGGGCGATCATGCGAATGTCTACATCGCCACGGGGGATTCCGGTAACGGCCTCACCCATGGCACCATCGCAGGTTTGCTCATCCCCGACTTGATCGAAGGCAAGGCCAACCCCTGGGAAGCGACTTATTCCCCCGCGCGGGTAACCCTGAAAGCGGCCGGCGGATTCGCGCGCTCGAACCTGAAGGCCGCGGCCCACCTGGCCGATTGGGTCAAAGGGCATGAGACGGGAGATGAACGGGACCTGCCGCTCTGTTCCGGCGCGGTGGTGCGCCACGGCCTGAAGCATATCGCCGCCTACCGGGACGAAAACGGGACTCTGCACCGCATGTCCGCAGTGTGCCCGCATATGAAAGCCATCGTGACCTGGAATGCCTCGGAGCGCACCTGGGATTGCCCTTTCCACGGTTCGCGTTTCGATTGCCGCGGGCATGTCATCAATGGACCGGCGAATACCGATCTGGCCCATCTGCATCCGCAAGCGCAGCCCGCCGACGCCGCGCGGGACGTTTGAGGCGGTGATTCCATCCGCTGCATGCGGCCCTTGTCCTTGAGGCCGGCAAGCATGTCCGGAATTCCTCCGCGGGGCAGGGGCCGTTGCGGATGTACATTTGCGGAAGCATGCCGCGCTTGTCCATTTCCCCCCTCCTCGCCTTGTCGGCCTTGGGCTCGGCATTATCCGCGGGCCCGGTAAAACCCGGGGAATACCGGAGCGGATATTTCCTGGATCGGGTCCACCATTCCCAAGAAATCCTGTTTACCGAAGTGGTCCGCCACTACGACTCCTTGCTCGCGGTGAAACGGAACCCCGCGATCCACATCGAGAAGTGCAAGTTCATGGAGTCGGCGCTCTATGATGCCGAGTCGGAGGAAAACCCGAAGTCCGAGGCGGCGGATTCCTGCTACCAGGAGTTGCTGAAACGGTACCCCGATGACGGGCGCGTACTCGCTTTCCACCTGCAACACCTCTACGGCGACAGCGTGATCGCCACCGCCCGTGCCGCGCTGGATCGGATTCCCAAGGGAACCCTCGTCAACGCGGATACCGCCGTTCTGGCCGCCATCCATCTCTCGCTCGCCAGGGCTTACGACAATCTGGACAGCGCGCGCACGGCCCTGGACGAGTACCGTGCCGCCTTGCGCTATGACGACACCCTGGAACTGAGCCTGGCCATGGCGAGGCAGATGGCCGCATTAGGGCAAAAGGATCCGGCCTTGACCGCCTTGCTACGGGGCGAGGCGCGCATGCTCTCCTGGGAATACAGCCAGGCCGGCGATCTCTTGTTGCGTCTGGGGTATCCCAAGCACGCAGCGCGCTTTTACGGGAAAAACCTGGGAGACACCACCAAGTACATCAACTATGAGGGGCTGGCGAAGGCATTGGAAAAATCCGGGGAAATCGATAGCGCCCGGATCATCCACGCCAAGACGCTCGGCAATTCCTATGGTAAAGTCCAGGCCAGGAAACGGCAATTCGAGTTCGATTTGCGCCACTCCTCCGGCCCCGTGGCCGCGGCTTCGTACCGGGACTTCCGCGATCTGGGGTTCAAGATGGATCCCTTCGCGTTCTATCGCCTCAAATTGTTCGTGCTCCACCCTTTCCAGCGTATCATGCTCCGGGATCTGGGGGGCCTGGGATTGTTGATCCTTGCGTTAGCTGCACTGCTGCTGGCCCCCTACCTATGGGTGCTTCCCCTCTTCTACGTGGGGTCACGTTGGTTCGCGCGTAGCGGAACGCCGCGGGATTCCCGCTTCAATCTCAAACACATGTGGATATGCAGCGCCGCGCTGTTAATCGCCAGTTTCCTGGCCACGGGATTTTTCCGGCATCACGCCATCAGCCACGCACTGGGATCGGTGGCCTACGGGACGCAAAACGAGGTTTCGGAATGGGAAAACGCCCTGTTCCTCGCCAGCTTTTCCGGACTCATGTTCGTCTTTGCCGTAGCCTTCGTACGCGCAACGGGTTCGCAATTCCTGTTCCGCCCCATGGCCTCGCCCGCCCGTACCCTGTGCCGGATCGCCGGCTGCCTGGCCTTGGTATACATGGTGCGCCGGCTCAACCTCGCGGTTTTCCCGGAAGATCCGAATACGCTCCGCACCGAATTGCTCGAAGGTTCAGTGATTGCCCTGCTCAAATCCTGCCTGGGCAGCCTGGGATACGCGCCAACCATCCTGATCGCGGCGGGCATGGTGCCCCTTTACGAAGAGCTGCTCTTCCGGGCCGTGTTCCAGGAATCGCTCGGAAAATACCTGCCGTTCTGGATCGTGAACCTGGTGCAAGCTTCCGTCTTCGCCGGCCTGCACGATAGCCTCCGGCAATTCCCCACTCTCTTCGCCATGGGCCTGGCCCTGGGTTGGTTGGCGCGCAAATCCGGCAGCCTCCTGGCGCCAATGCTCATGCATGCCGCGAACAACCTGATCGCTGTATCCGCGCTCTGGCTGATTCTGGAAAAACTGTCCAAGACCCGCTAGCCCCTGGCTGCGACCCGCGCGAACCGTGTGCAGATTGACCAGCAGTGAAACGGGAATAAAACGATTCGCGCCGTGCGGCACGACGCGAAAGGATTATTAGGTAACTCCGGAGTCACCCCCTTCCGGCACTTCCAACTGACCCTGAAAGAAGCCAGGGTCGTCTTGGCCCCACGCCCGGTTACCCGGGATTCTATAAATCCGAAAGCGATTCCTAGAATTCTCCGCGATTCGCGGGATTCGTTTGTTGGATCGTTTTCGTTACGGCGCGCACAACTAAAGTATTCGTGACGTGCAGGCGCAACCGGGGGGATTGAGGGCTTGCCCCGGTAAAATCGCGAGAGTAGATCGTTGACACCCGCACTTCGACTTGTGAGAGACGACATGATCCGCATCCTTACTTCCGGAATTTCCGGGCGCGCAGCGTCGCTGGCGTTCGGTTTGGGTCTCGCCCAGTTTGCCGCCGGGGCCCCCACCCCCGTGGCCGCCGCCCGACCGCTACCGGGGCATACCCTGGTCATCATGGATCCGGTCGATCTGGCCTGGGACTCGCCTGACCGGGAATGGGGAATGGGGAACGGCGCTGCGCCGCATCTTCTCGGGACTGCCGGCCTGGAAACCCTTCCCCAGGGAGATCATGGAATCCAAGTTCAGGGAATACAACGTACCCCCTTCCAATGCGTGCCGGGAATTCCAATGCGCTTTCGATGCGGGCAATTACATGATGTCCGAATTCGTCGCCTATGGGACGGTAACGCGGGTGGATGATTGGCTCGCCTTCACCCTGGAAATCGTGCATATGCAATCGTCGCAGACGGTGTTCTCGGAAGCCGGCGAAGTACGCCGCGGAACGGACGCGAATCCCGGCGCCGCCCTGGAAAGCGTCTTCCGGCGGATGCTGGAAGGATTGGACCCGGCGAAACTGGCCAGCGTGCGGAAGGAGAAGCATGGCCTGATTACGGTTTTGAACCTGAGCCCGGGCATGGCCGCCTCGCGCGTCCTGAGCGCGCGGCTTTCCAACCACCTCCAGTCTACCCGCAATTTCGACATCATGACCCAGCTCGAGCAGCGGGAATTATTGTCGGCCTTGGAGATTAATCTGGCCAAGTTCACGCCATCCGATTCCGGGATATTCTGGCTCGGCGCCAAGATGGGGGTTTCCCATCTGCTGTACACGCGCTTGGCCGGTAAGGATCCCGACTATTCCCTGGGTCTCGCGCTCTACGACATACAGACGCGCCGCAAGCTACGCGAGTGGCCTTCCCGATCGATGGGGGATTTCCGCAAACTCCTGCTCACCGAAGACAAATTTTTCGCCGGACTATTCATACCGCAAGTGGCCGCGGAAAAGCCGCGCCCACTTGGTCAACCGCGTTGGCATTGGGCCGCCGCCGGCGCGGGCCTGGCCTTGACGGCGTATTCCGCCTACGCGACCTTGGCTTCCCAGCGCGAAGCCGACAGGCAATACACCCTATACCGTCAGGCGCTTTCTTCCCACAGCGCGGCCATCCACCAGGATCGGGTACAGCGCCGGGAACGCGAGGCTTTGATTTTCGGAAGCGCGGCCGGTTTGGGTTTGCTGGTGGCCGCCGCAAGCATAACGTTTTCCTTCTGATGGCATGAAGAGAGGCGGGGAAAAGTGACAATGGAAAGGCACCGTCCTTCCGTAGCGATCCCGATGTGGATGATTTTTCCCATGGCGGGCTTGTTCGCCATCGCCTGCCGCGAATCGTTCGACAACCCTTTCTCGCCGGGAAGCCCCGGCTATGCCGGCGAAGCCTGGTCCCGGGACCAGAACGGGGACGGGGTTTCCGATAGCCTGGCCAAGTACCTTCCCGGTTGTAGTGATGGACCGGAAACCTGCTTAAGCAACGCGAAGGCCTTGAGCGCGGTATGGGACAAGCCGCGCACGCTGGCCTGTCCGGACGCGGTACTCCGCCTGGGCGGATCGTCCGCGGGGCTGCAACCGGTTTTCACTCCGCCCGAGCTGGCCTTGCGCGGCTGGTCCTGGAGCAGCTCCGATACCGCCAAACTCCGGACCGACGGCACTCGAGTTTTCGCCAAAGCCTTAGGTTACGCGCGCCTCAAGGTCCGCTTGCGGGAAGATTCCCTTTCCGCCTCGTGCATGGTACGGGTGGTTTCCGGCGGCAAGCCGGTACAGTCGTTGACCGCCGCCGATTTGCATCTCAAGCCCGGGGACGACGGGCAGCCCATCCTGGGTTGGCTGCCCGCGAACGCGGAATACCGGGATTATTCCCTGACCAGCCAGGATCCCGCGGCGGCTATCATCCTCGATAACCATGTCCGGGCGGTGCGCTCCGGTTCGGCCCGCATCGTGGCGCGTGCCTGGGATGGAGGCGCCCAAGCCACCTTCACGGTCAGCGTGGAGGTAGCCGTCAAGTTACCGGATACCCTGATCCCTCCGGACACGATTGTCCATCCCGACACCCTGGTCCATACCGATACGATTCCCGACCCCAACCAGGCGCCCACGGCCGCAATCAACACCCCGCTGCCGTTCAACCCCTCCGGCGGGCAAGTGGTCGCATTCAGCGGCACCGGCACGGATCCCGAGGAGGGAAACCTGAACGCGAACGCATGTATGTGGAGGGCGGCCTTGGTCCGTACCAAGGCACCCTTTACGACTACGGTTTTCTTCGGCCCGGTGAGCGGCCGTTCAGGGAGTTTCACCGTTCCGAGCGTGGGCGAAACCTCGCCGGATTTCCTTTGCCGCCTCTACCTCACCGTGCGCGATTCCCTGGGCCTGAAGGGAAATGATTCCCTCGATTTGGCGCCTGCCACCGCGGCTATGGCGCTGTTGAGCAATCCTCCGGGGCTGCTGCTGATCCTGGACGGGAATCCGGTATCGGCGCCCTTCCTGTTCACGGCGGTGCCTGGCGTCCGCCATCAAATCGAAGCCCTGAGCCCGCAGCGATCCGGCGGCAAGAACTACGCCTTCGCGGGCTGGTCCGATGGGCTCCCCGTTTCGCATGCCTTCGCCGCGCCTGCCGCGGGCGCCGCGCTTACGGCCGCATTCTCCACCTTGGTTGATTCCGTCGCCGTCGCAGCCATGGGCCTTACCGTGGGCGGCAAGGATAAGGCACCGGAGATAACCTGGTTCCCGGCCGATGCCAGCGACAGGCGCGTTACCCTGCGTTCCCTGGACACCACCGTCGCATCGATCGCCAATGGGATGGTGCATGCGGTGGCCGCGGGCAATGCCGATATCGCGCTCGCAACCCTGGATGGGGCAAGGATCGATACCTTCCAGGTGGCGGTCCTGGATACCACTCCGCCCTCGAGCCTGCTGCTCACCGCCAAGCTCCGCGACTTCCGCGAGATTCCCGATCAATCGCAATTCGCGCCGCCGGCCTGGTCCCATCCCGATTTCAACAATGACAAGTTCAGTACCTGTGAAGCGACCGGATACGTGGATTCCCTGATCGCACTAGACGGCGCCGTGGATTCTTCCGCATTCAAGTCGGACAACCGCACCCCCAAGCTGATCCGCACCACGCGCGCTTCGGACGGCAAAGCCTGTTACACCAGCGCGGCCCGGTTCGAGGAGTGGTACAACGACAAGGACACGTCCCTGAACCGGCCATTCCTGATGGACCTCCGCTTCAGTCGCCTGGTCACCGGCATGTATGAATTCAGCAGTCCCCTGTTCTTCCCCTTGGACAATCCCGTAACCGGTACCTGGTACAACCTGCCCGGCAAGAACCTCACCCCTTATGGGCACCTGAGCACCGGACCCGATGCGGCCCATAATTTCGGATTCACACTGGAGCTCCATGCCGGCTTCACTTATAAGGCGGGCGCGGGCCAGGTGTTCAACTTCACCGGCGACGACGACGCGTGGGTCTATATCAACGGCAAGTTGGCCGTGGATTTGGGCGGCATACACGGGCCCCAAAGCGCCTCCGTGAGCCTGGATGCGAGGGCGGCCGCGCTGGGTCTGGTGAACAACAAGTTTTACCCGCTCGACTTCTTCTTTGCCGAGCGGCACGTGAACGGATCGAGCTGCGCCATCACGACCAACCTTCCGCTCGTCACCCGGTGACCGGCGCGGCCGGCTTGGCATCCGGAAACCGATCGCCGACGTAGCGGCGAATTGCTCCCTCGATATCGCGCAGGGTACCGGGCCCTCTTGACCCCGCCCAAGCGCAAGTGCCGCTCACAATTTGCTCTCAATCGCCCCTATCATCATAGGCGGGTTCGATCGATTCCCATGCGCGGGAGGGTCGGACCGGGTCCGGGGGGACTACAGGATAGAGGGATGGGTAACACCATGGCTGGAACGCGCTCGTTTTTTCGGACTGCAACCACGATTTTTCTGCTCGGGATGGGATCAAGGAACGCCTGGTGCGACATTGACATCCTGATCCAAGACGGCAAAGGCGTTCCCATCGCGGGCGTCAGTTGCAGTCAGGCCGGGGGCTCGGCCGCGGTATCCGATGCCGCGGGGAAGCTGAAGCTGGCGAATATCGTCTCCCTCTTCCGGACGCAACGCGCGGCCGCTGATGGACGTTTGCTTTCCCGCATCCCTCTGGCACCCGGAGAGGCGGCCACGATCATTCTCTCGAATCTGCGCGGCCAGGAAATGCTGCGCCGAAAATTCTCCCTGGGCGAACGCGTCGCATTCCCGCGCAATGACAAAGGCATATACCTCGTATCGATCACCAGTCCCTCCTTTGCGGCCAAAGGCCGATTCGTGAATCTCGGCAAAGGGATCGATTTCGAAAGCGTCCCCGCCGGCTTAGGGATGGGATCCATTGCCGCCAAGACCGCCGCGTCCGCGTCCGAAGGCGCCGTCATCACTTGCGGAAAATCCGGACTTCCCACCCAGGTCTACCAGATCAAGGACGGCACTTCCCTGACAATTGACTTCAGCAAGCTGACCCTGGTTCCCTTGTTCGACAACAGCACCACACGGGAACCGGACGTGTACGAGGAGACGCCCACCGCCTTCATCACCCGCTGGTCCGATCGCGCGCGCGATCGCCATGCCCGCGAAGACCAGTACCACATCTACGATCATTACCTGCCCCATTACTGGGCGCACCGCACGGCGGCCTTCGAATTCATCGACTACGTGGCCAAGGGCGGGGACCATATCGACGTGAAAATGACCACCCAATGGGAGCTGAACCCCGGCACGGAAGAGTTCCGCGCCTTCTACCGCGGGGTAGGCACGGTCGCCGAGTACATCTACGCGCCGCACATGAAACTCGTTCCCGGCGAACGCTTCAAGTACACCAACACCATCGACGGTTTCTATTCCCTGGGGCCCAACAACCGCGACGCCGTGAAGCGCCCCCTGAAAGTCGGGGACAAGATCGAAATGGAGATCAGCCAGTTCCTCGCCGAAGTCGATTCCAAAGGCGACAAGCTGGAGGGCCGCAAGAACTATTACGGCACCGCCGTGCTCTATATCGTAGGCAAAGGCTTCGTGCCGTTCGAAACCAAAGGCGTATTCGGCGATCTGACCACGGAACGGGAAGACTCCTATCCTTTGCCGGAGGTGGCCTGGATGGGCGGACGTACCACCCTACCCTACCAATACTCCAATGAGCCCCCGTTCCGGTTCATGGAACTGGCCCAGAACCTCTCCTCCCTCAACGGGCAGAATTTCGTATTGGGTCGCCGCGTCCTGCATACCCAATTCACCACCGGCGCCCATGACGAGCCGGACAATCCCGTGTGGACCGAAAACGCCGGCAAATCCGGCCCTCACTACATCAACGCATCCTGCAGCTCATGCCATACCCGCAACGGACGCTCCCTGCCTCCCGTCGCCGGCGCGGCCCTGTATACATCCGTGGTCAAGGTGGGCGACGCCAACGGCAATCCCCATCCCAAGCTGGGCTCGGTACTGCAGCCGCAAAGCGCCGGCGTCAGCGCCGAAGGCTACGCCAAGCTCGCAGCCTGGGTCGAAAGCAACGGCCTGCGCAAGCCTACCTACTCCTTCGAAGGCGGACCCGTACCCAGCAATTTCTCGGTCCGCTCCTCGCCGCAACTGGTCGGGCTGGGATTGCTGGAAGCCATCCCGGAAACCTTCGTGCAAGGGCTTGCCGATCCGGACGATGCCAACGGCGACGGGATCTCGGGACGCGTGAACATCGTCGCCGACCCGCAATCGGGACTACCGCGCATGGGCCGCTTCGGGTGGAAGGCCGGCAAAGCCGCCGTCGCGCACCAGGTGGCAGGCGCCTTCAACAGCGACATGGGCGTGATGACTTCCATCATGCCCAAGCCCGACTGCGGTTCGGAACAGACCGATTGCGGCAATGCCTCCGGTAGTGAACTCGCCGACAGCAATCTTACCCACCTCGTGGACTATGTCAGCCTGCTCGGTGTCGCAGCCCGCCGCGACTACGCGGATCCCGTAGCGCTGCATGGCGAAACCCTCTTCGCGACCGCGGGTTGCGCGGCCTGCCACGTGCCCACGGCGACGACTGGCGCTTATCACCCCAAAGCGGAACTCCGCAACCAGACCATCCATCCCTATACCGATCTGCTACTGCACGACATGGGCCCCGGCCTCGCCGACAATCTGCCCGAGGGCATGGCCACCGGAGCGGAATGGCGCACCGCGCCGCTATGGAGCATCAGCCTCTCGGACAGCGTGAGCGGCGGCGCCAGCTTCCTGCACGATGGCCGCGCCCGGACAATCAAGGAAGCCATCCTATGGCATGGCGGCGAAGCGGAGAAGTCGGCGAACGCCTTCAAGGCGATGCCGCCGGCCGACGCCGATGCCGTCATCCGGTTCCTGAACACGCTCTAGGCTACCGAGGTCCGGAAATCCGGCGCAAGCCTCAGCACCTGCTGAGGCCCCGGAGCAATTGTCCCGAAGTGTAGGTTAGCGTCAACCCCAATATGGCAAATTCTCCCCATCTCCTGACAATCGGGTCGTTTTGTCATCAGGGGGGCTGGCCCAAGACTTGCGCTTGCGTTTTTCCATGTCAATTCGGGTTTCCCTCCGCCACAAAACGACCTACAGCTACGATCGACCGGTAACGCTGTCGCCCCAGTGGATCCGCCTGCGTCCGGCAGCGCATACCCGCACCCCCATCGAGGCCTATTCGCTCAAAATCGAGCCGGAAGGCCACTTCATCAATTGGCAGCAGGACCCATACGGCAATCATATCGCGCGTGTGGTCTTTCCCAAAGAGGTGCGCCGGTTCCATATCGAAGTCGGCCTTATCGCCGATACCACCGTCATCAATCCCTTCGATTTCTTCGTGGAACCGGAAGCGGAGAAATACCCCTTCACGTATGCGCCCGAGTTGCGCGAATCCCTGCGCCCCTACCTGGAAAAACGTGAAGAAGGCGCCCGCTTCAAGGAGTGGATGGACGGACTCGACCGCAGCGGCGGCAACCTGGTGGACTTCCTGGTGCGCATCAACCAGAAGGTACTGGGACAGGTGCGCTATACGATACGCATGGAAGCCGGTGTGCAGACCTGCGAAGAGACCCTGTCCAAGGGCTCAGGCTCCTGCCGCGACTCCGCCTGGCTGCTGGTGCATACCTTGCGACGCTTGGGCATCGCCGCGCGTTTCGTATCCGGTTACCTGATCCAACTACGGCCCGATCAGAAACCTTTGGAGGGGGACGCGGGGCCCGGGCAGGATTTCACCGACCTGCACGCCTGGACCGAGGCCTTCGTACCAGGCGCGGGATGGGTTGGGCTGGATCCCACTTCGGGCCTGATGGCGGGAGAAGGCCATATCCCCTTGAGCTGCACGCCTTCGCCCGAGGACGCGGCGCCCATCACCGGAAGCACCTCGGATTGCAAAACCGAATTCGGGTTCGAGATGGAACTCCGGCGCCTGGAAGGCGCTCCGCGGGTAACCGCGCCCTATACCGAAGCGGAGTGGGAAAGTCTCTTGCGGGCCGGGGACAGCGTGGACGAAGCCATGCGTGCCTCCGGCCTGGGGCTCACCCAGGGCGGCGAACCCACCTTCGTATCCATCGACGATCGCAACGCGCCGGAATGGAATACCGCCGCGTTGGGGACCCGCAAGTATGCCCTGGCCCAAGATCTGCTTTGGCGGCTCAAGAGCCGCTACGCTCCGGGTTCGCTCATCCATTACGGTCAGGGGAAATGGTACCCCGGCGAGCCCCTTCCCCGCTGGGCCCTGACGACATACTGGCGCCGCGACGGCCGCCCCGTATGGAATTCCGATCGATGGCAGGCGCGGGTACCTTCTCCCGGTCTTACATCCGAGGACGCCAAGCGGTTTTCCCGTGCGTTGGCCCGCCGCCTGGGCCTTGAGGAAAAATGGCCGCAGCCCGCATTCGAAGACGTCTACCATTATCTGTGGCAAGAGGGCAAGCTCCCGGTCGATATCGATCCTTTGAAATCCGATCTCAAGGATCATTCCGAACGCAGCCGGCTTTTCAAGCTGCTGGAAGGGGGACTTGAGAAAGCCGCCGGATACATCCTCCCCTTGCGCGCCCGCTTCGACGGAAACCGCACGCGGTGGGAATCCAGTACTTGGGAAATGCGTCGCGGCCATATTTTCCTGTTGCCGGGGGATTCACCCTTGGGTTTCCGCCTGCCCCTGGCCAGCCTGCCCGCCGACGCGGATTCCGCTTTTGCGGCGGAACTCTCTCCCCTCGCCGACCGGCCCGAGCTGCCCGTACCGCTAGAAAAGCCGGCGGAGACCGAGTCAATGCGAGTGGCCGCTCCCATCCTATCCGGCGCACGCAAGGAGAATCCGGCCGAGCCGTTGGTACCCGGGAAAACCGTGCGTACCGCATTATGCGTGGAAGCGCGGGAAGGGTTCCTGTGGGTATTCCTGCCCCCGGTGCCGGATCTGGAATCCTTCCTGGATCTGACGGCCGCCATCGAGGCCGCGGCGTCGGAATCGGCCCTGCCCGTGCGGGTGGAAGGCTATGCGCCGCCCCATGACGACCGCCTGATCCGGTATTCCATCACCCCGGATCCGGGCGTCATCGAAGTCAATATCCATCCCGCCTCGACATGGCGCGAACTGGTGACCCGGCAGGAAATCCTCTACGAGGAAGCGCGCGAATGTCGCCTGGGCGCGGAGAAGTTCATGCTGGATGGACGGCATACCGGCACCGGGGGAGGCAACCATATCGTCCTCGGGGCCCAACGCCCCGCCGATAGCCCCTTCCTCAAGCGCCCGGACCTTTTGCGCAGCGTAGTGAATTTCTGGCAGAACCACCCCAGCCTGTCCTACCTCTTCTCGGGGCTCTTCATAGGGCCCACCAGCCAATCGCCCCGAGCGGACGAAGCCCGTGACGACATGCTTTCCGAAATGGCGCTGGCCTTCTCCCAGGTGGACGCGCATTCCCCGGCCGGGACCGCCGCGCCTTTCCCGTGGCAGGTGGATCGCATCTTCCGCAACCTGTTGGTGGACTTGACGGGAAACACCCATCGGGCGGAGATCTGCATCGACAAGCTGCATAGCCCCGACAGCCTTACCGGAAGGTTGGGCCTGGTCGAGTTGCGCGGCTTCGAGATGCCCCCGCATGCGCGCATGAATGCCGCCCAATGCCTCTTGGTGCGGGCCCTGATCGCGCGCTTCTGGGACAAGCCGTACGCGGCCCCGCTGCAGCCCTTCGGCGCTTCGCTCCATGATCGCTGGATGCTGCCGCATTTCTTATGGAAGGATCTACTGGACATCCTCGCCTACCTTTCCCAGGGCGGACATGATCTGAATCCATCTTGGTACCGCCCCTTTCTGGAATTCCGTTTCCCGGTCGCGGGGGAAACCATGGTCGACGGGGTGAAGCTGGAGTTGCGCGCGGCCGGGGAACCCTGGCCCGTGCTGGGCGAGGAAGCTTCCGGCCAAGGCACTTCGCGCTTCGTGGATTCCTCCTTGGAGCGTTTGCAGATAAAGGTCGAAGGCATCCTGAATCGACGGCATCGGGTCCATTGCAATGGCCGGCCCCTGCCGCTAACCGATACCGGCGTGCGCGGCGAATCCGTGGCGGGCCTCCGCTACCGCGCTTGGCAACCCCATTCCGCCCTGCATCCCCTCATCGGGCTGCACGCGCCGCTGACCTTCGAACTGGTGGACATCTGGAATGGATCCTCGCTGGGCGGATGCACCTACCATGTGGCGCACCCCGCGGGTCGCAATTACGCCAGCTTCCCGGTGAACGCGTCCGAGGCCGAGGCGCGCCGGGCCGCGCGCTTCGAAGAATTCGGACACACCCCGGGCGTGGTGGTCTTTCCGGAAATCCGGAACCATCGGGATCATCCCTTCACCCTCGATATGCGGGAACCGGTGTAGTATTATTGACTCTCCCATGCCGGCTCCCGAATCAGCCCCTTCCAAGGCCGCGCCTGCGGCGGCCGCGTCCCTGAACACCGCCGGCCCCAAAGGTTTGGTCTCGGCCTATGCCCCTTCGCCCGGAGGCTGGGACGAAATGCGGGATGCGGCAGGCGCGATCCGCCCAGCCTGGCAGGGCCTGGCCGACGCCCTGGAGGCCATGGGTCCGGAGACCCTGGCCCGCCGCACCGAAGAGGTCAAAGAGCAACTGCGCTTCAACGGCGTCACCTACCACGTTTATGGGGGACCACGCGGGGCCGATCGCCAATGGGCCCTGGATCCGGTTCCCGCCGTGATCGACAGCGCCACCTGGAGCGGGCTGGAACGCGGCCTCATCCAGCGCGCGGAATTGCTCGAAGCCATCCTCCGCGATATCTACGGACCGCGCCTCTTGATGAAGGAGGGCTTGCTCCCCCCTCTCCTCCTGTATTCCCATCCCGGGTTCCAACGGGCTTGCATCGGCTCCCTGGATCCGGCCTCCCGCCTGCTGCAGGTGTATTCGGCCGACCTCGCGCGCGGTCGAGACGGGGAATTCCGCGTGGTCAGCGATCGCTGCCAGAACCCTTCCGGATACGGCTATGCCCTGGAGAACCGCGTAGTACTCGGACGCGCCCTGCCCAGCCTGTTCCGCACCCTGGGCGTGCACCGCCTGGCGCCTTTCTTTCAGGCCTTACGGCGGGGCCTGAAGCAGGCCGCCCCCCCTGGCACCGAAAACCCGAATACCGTGCTGCTGAGCCCAGGCCCCGAGAACGAGACATTCTTCGAGCAGGCGTACCTCGCGAGTTACCTCGGCATACCGCTCGTCCGGGGCGGTGATCTGAGCGCACGCGCCGACGGCATCTGGCTCGATGGCCTGGGCGGCTCCCGCCGCGTGGACGTGGTACTGCGCCGCGTGGACGATGCCTGGTGCGATCCCCTGGAATTGGAAGGCGCCTCCCTGATAGGCGTGCCGGGAATGCTGCAAGCCGTGCGCCGCCGACGCGTCGCCGTGGCCAACGCCCTGGGCAGCGGCGTGCTCACGGGCTCGGGCCTGATGGCCTTCCTGCCCGCCCTGTGCCGACGGGTGCTCGGCCAAGACCTGCGGCTGCCTTCCTCCCGCACCTGGTGGTGCGGCGATGAAGCCATGCGCGAAGAGGCCATGTCCCGTTTCGACTCCATGGTGGTTAAGCCCCTGTACCAGGGCCCCAAGCGCAGCACCTGGTTCGTTTCCGACCTGGGCCGGGAGCAGCGCGAACGGCTGCTGGCCCGCATCCGCGCCAAGCCCCATCTATACGTCATCCAGGAACGCGCCGACCTTTCCACCTTGCCGTGCTTCGTCCAGGGGCGCCTGGAGCCCAGGCCCATGGTGGTGCGGGCCTTCCTCGCCGCCGCCGACAAGACTTTCGAGGTGATGCCGGGAGGCCTCACCCGCGCCTCGGTCCGGGCCGATTCCGCCGCGCTCACGGGGCAGGAAGGGGGTATCAGCAAGGATACCTGGATCATCGCTTCCGAGCCGATCGAATCGGAAAGGCCCATCGAATTGGCGCCGCCCGCTTCCAGGTCCGAACGCGAAACCTCGACCCTGCCGGGATACGCCGCGGAGAATCTTTTCTGGTTGGGCCGCTACCAGGAGCGCTTGGAAGCCCAGGCCCGGCTATGGCGGGAAGCCATCGGGCGCGTTTCCCAGGAGGGCGGTACCGACGGCTCGCTGCCTGCAGGCGAGTTGCGCCTGCTGCGCGCCTGCCAACCCGGGCTTTTATCCGACGGCTCCGGCTGGGAGTCCCAGCTTATCCGATCGCTCACGCAACGGGAGGATCTGGGTTCGCCCGCGTTCAACCTCGCGTCCCTGCGCCGTGCCGCGCGCGTAGTGCGGGAACTGCTTTCCCGCGATGCGTGGCATAGCCTGCACGCCTGGGAAGAAGGCGGCCCCGAAGCGGATGCGGGTGACGAAGGCATCGGCCCGCTTCCCGATGCGGGCTCGGCGTTGCTCCACCTGGATCGCCTGGTGGTGGGCCTGGCGGGATTCACCGGTATGGTTACCGAGGGCATGACCTTGGGTCCGGTACAGCGCTTTTTGCAGATGGGGCGCCGCCTGGAACGCGCGCAAGCCATCTGCCGCTCCCTATTGGCGGCCTTCCCGCCGGGTGCCGCGGCCGATCGCGGCCTGCTTCAGGCACTGCTGGCCACCCATGACAGCGACATCGCTTATCATAACAAGTACGGCGTGGATCTGCTTCCCTCCGCCGTCGCCGACGTGCTTCTGCGCGACGAGGGCAATCCGCGCTCGGCCGCCGCGCCGCTGGCGCGATTACTGGAAGATCTCGCCGCCCTGCCGCGCCCCGTGCCCGGCCGATCCACGGAAACGGAAAAGCACGCCCTGCTTGCCTTGGCCGCCCTACGCGTCTACGACCCGGCCGCCCAGGAAGGCATCCTTTCCCCGGGCGGCAACGAAGCCTTTGAGCATGTGGTCAAGCACGTTGAGGCTTCCCTGGGCGAAGTCTCGAATCGTTTGGCCGCGGAATATTTCCGGCAGCGCCCGCTCACGCAAACCCTCAAGGAATGGGCCTGAGCATGCCGATTCTCTCCATCCGCCACCGCACCGTATATGCCTACGCGGACGAAGTGGACGCCAGCGTCAACCAGGCGCGTCTGCGGCCGCGGGATTTGCCCGGCCAGCGTCTCTTGAACTTCTCGCTGGAATCGGATCCCGGATTAGAGGGGTATGAGGAAGCCGAGGATTGCTTCGGAAACCCCACCTCCTTCTTTCTGCTGCAGCGGCCACACAAGACTTTTACCATTACGGCTTCCAGCCGCGTCGATGTCTCGTGGGCGGAAGCCGATGCACCGCCCCCCGCGCCTGCCTGGGAAGAAGCGGTCCGCCGGTCCCAGCACGCCGAAAGCGACGAGGCCCGCGACGCTCTGCAATTCGCCCTGGAGTCGCCGATGGTGCGCACTTTCCCGGGACTCAAGGAGTATGCGGTGCGGTCCTTTCCGGCGGGCCGTCCGCTGGGCGAAGCCGCCGCGCACTTGATGCAGCGCATCCACCGCGACTTCCGATTCCGTCCCGGTTCCACGAATCCTTCCACGGCCCTGGAAACGGTGTTCCAGAACCGCAGCGGCGTGTGCCAGGATTTTTCCCATCTCATGATCGGAGGCCTGCGCGCTTTGGGGTTACCGGCCCGTTACGTAAGCGGCTACCTGGAAACCCTGCCCCCGCCCGGTAAGCCGAAGCTCATGGGCACGGACGCCTCCCATGCCTGGGTCTCCGTGTACGTTTCCGGCGGCGGTTGGGTGGATTTCGATCCCACCAACGAAATGCTCCCCGGCCCCCGCCACGTAACCGTGGCCTGGGGTCGGGATTTTTCCGACGTAAGCCCTTTGCGGGGGGTCCTATACGGGGGTGGAACCCAGACCCTGAAAGTGGAAGTCGACGTTTTGCGGAATTGACACTTGCATCCGCTGGTCCCGGCACCCTCGACATTTCACGACACTTTTTCCCAATAGCCGGCTTCTCGATCCGTGTTCCGCGGATTTACGGGGATTTGGCCTTGGATCGGAGCTTGCTTGTTATCCATGTTCCCAATGGGGAACATGGCCGAGGGAAATATGGGATTCCAAGATTATCGCCTGGACGGGTACTATGACGAGATGTTCTCGGCGCCTGGAGAGCCCAGGGAGAGCACCCGCACCCTTTTCCAAATCCTTGATGCGCTTCCCGCCGAGGAAATCGCGGCGCGCCGGCAGGCGGCCGAACGCGCCTTCCTGCATCTGGGGATAACCTTCAACGTGTATGGCGACAAGCGCGGCATGGAGAAGATTTTCCCTTTCGACATTCTGCCCCGGGTAATCGAAGAATCCGAATGGGAAGGCGTGGAACGGGGGCTCAAGCAGCGCCTGCAAGCCCTCAACATGTTCCTGGACGACGTTTACCACGAACAGAGGATCCTGGCCGACAAGGTGGTGCCTCGCGCCGTAGTGGAAAATTCGCTAGGCTATTGCAAGCCCTGCAAGGGTATCCGCCCTCCGTTGGGCGTATGGTGCCATATCTCCGGGACCGATCTGGTACGCGACGGTAAGGGCGTGTTCACCGTACTGGAAGACAACCTGCGCTGCCCTTCGGGCGTTTCCTACGTGCTGGGCAATCGCGCGGTCATGAAACGCACCTTCCCGCGCATCTTCGAGGCCGTTGAACCGCGCCCCGTGGACGATTATTCCAGCCGCCTGCTGGAAACCCTGCAATCCCTGGCCCCCTGGAGCGACAGCCCCCGCGTAGCCCTGCTGACGCCGGGCATGTACAACTCCGCCTATTTCGAACATTGTTTCCTGGCCCAGCAGATGGGCGTGGAACTGGTGACCGGCGCCGATTTGCGGGTGCGCGACGGCATGGTGTACATGCGCACCACCAGCGGCTATCTGCGTATCGACGTGCTTTACCGGCGCATCGATGATGACTTCCTGGATCCCAAGGAGTTCCGCCCGGAATCCGTATTGGGCGTGGCGGGTTTGATGGATGCGTATCGCCGAGGCAAGGTGGCCCTGGTGAACGCGCCGGGCACCGGCGTAGCCGACGACAAGGTGGTCTATGCCTACCTGCCTAAGATGATCAAGTACTACCTGGGGGAGGATGCGATCCTGCCCAACGTTGAGACCTGGGTGGGGCATGAGCCCGCCGACCTGGTTTATATCATGGAAAACCTGGGTAAACTGGTAATCAAAACCGCGGAAGGTTCGGGCGGCTACGGCGTGCTCATCGGACCGCATGCCGACCAGTCGACCCTGGAAACCTGGCGCAAGCGCGTGGCGGAAAATCCCTCCGGCTACATCGCCCAGACTACGCTCTCCCTTTCCCGCAGCCCCGTGCTCGTCGACGGCGCATGGGAAGGCCGCCATATCGATCTGCGCCCCTTCGCCCTGTTCGGCAAATCCATTTACATCCTTCCCGGCGGACTCACCCGCGTGGCCTTGCGCAAGGGCAGCCTGGTGGTGAACAGTTCCCAGGGCGGCGGCAGCAAGGACACCTGGGTGGTCCCTACTCCCAGGCGGGGCTCCCCGATCTTCCGTGACGGCGCCATCGCCGCGGCAGCGATCTGAGGCCGCATGCTCAGCCGCACCGCCGACAGCATCTATTGGACAGGCCGCTACATGGAACGCGCCGAGAACGTGGCGCGCTTCATTTCCGTGAACCTGCAGGCTTTGCTGGATTTGCCCTTAGGCTTCCGGGAGCAATGGGAGCCCCTGGTCACGACCACGGGAGATCAGGCCCTGTTCACGGAACGTTACGGAGATCCCTCCGCCAACGCCACCAAAGCCAACGTCCTCCGCTTCCTAACCTTCGACGAGGGCAACCCCAATAGCATCATTTCTTGCGTGGCCCGGGCGCGCGAGAACGTCCGCCAGGTCCGCCAAATCGTAAGCGTGGAGATGTGGGAGGCCCTGAACACTTTCTTCCTGCGCTTGCACGATCCGGCCGCCCCGATCGAGGCCGAGACTGATCCCTCCGATTTTTTCCGGCGCGTGCGCGAATCCGCCCAGCTTTTCGCCGGCGTCGCCGAAGCCAATCTGGCGCGGGACGAGAGCTGGCACTTCATGCAATTGGGCCGCTGGCTGGAACGCGCCGACAAGACATCGCGTATCCTGGACGTGAAATACTTCATCCTGTTGCCCAAGCCCAGTGACGTGGGTTCAGTGGTGGACGATCTGCTCTGGGGCGTACTGCTGCATTCGGTATCCGGATACGATCTGTTCCGGCGCGCCCACGGCCGCATCACTCCGGAAAGGGTAGCCGGCTTCTTGCTGCTCTCCCGGCAATTCCCCCGTTCGGTCCTGTTCTGCCTGGAGGAGGCGGAGCGCAATTTGCTTGCGCTCTCAGGCACCCCAGCCGGCACCTATCGCCTCGAGCCCGAAAAACTGCTCTCGCGCCTGAGATCGGATCTGGCTTACGCTTCCGTACTGGAAGTGCTTAACGGCGGTTTGCATGAATTCCTGGATCGACTTCAGACCCGCCTGAACGGCGTGGGAGCGGCCCTTGACGCCACTTTTTTCTCCCTGTCGCCGGATACCGAAGGCCAGATGCAGGAGCAGTAGGCATCCAGAGATCCCCGCATTTTCAAGTCGGAAGCGGGCGGATAGCAAAAGGCCCCTTAGAAAGCGAAGAAAAACCCAGTGGGAGAAATTCCACTGAACTCTCTCGCGGCAGACGCTTTCCAAGGTTGGATATCGCTTTCACCTGGCAGCCAAACCGAGTAGGAGGTGAAGGTAACACGCAAAATCCCCGATATCCTTCCGGTCTTTGCCCATTGCCTCCCGCCAGGATATGCTCTCCCCGCGCGTGGCCATGTCGCGGCTTAGGATATTGCAGCTATCGATGAAGGCGTTGTGTGCAGCAGTCCGTTCTTGATCCATCGCTTTCCGCTGCTCGGCATCCCCCATCTGCCAATCAGTCCGGAATCGCGCATAGCGAACCGCGGCCAGCAGCAAGAAGGCCCTCGGCTCAGATGATTTTGAGGCCAGGATTTCCCGATAGATTAGATTGGCTTGATCAAGGGTCATTCGCAACTCATCCCTCTTTTTCAAGTTGAATGGTAAGGCTTTCCTCGGGATGGTTCAGCGGAAGGTTGCATTGGAAGCGTGAGTACCCTTTCAACTTCACGATAAGCCCGTTTAGGGGGCGTTCTAAGCGGATCTCTACCGGGGTAAAACCAACCTTGCGGAAGTTAAGCAGTACTTCGGCACCGGGAGGATCACTCGTGATTCTAATGCGCTTAAGACTTACCGGAACGGTGGATTTTTTTTCGGGGGATAAGGCTGCATTTCCGGGATCTCGTTTATCGATTTGATTCGAGTTCTGCAAGAGATTCGCCTTCGTTAGCTCACTGACCCCATGCCTTGCAACTTGGGAAACAGGAATCGGCTGCTCCAACAATAATTCGAGTACATGAATGCGACCGGTCCCGCCTCCGGCTGCAACAGTGTTGGCATTGCGCGCGACTCTGGCGCTCCTGAATGGGAAATCGGCTGTATAAGTGGCCAAAGCCCGTCCCGAAGCCAGTTCCCACACTTTCAAGGTGCCATCGAAGGAGCAGGAAAGAGCGGTCAATCCATCCGCGAGTACCGCTATCGACATTACAGTTTCCGTATGGCCTGAATAGGTCCGAAGGGTTCGGCCCGATTCCAGGTCCCATAATTTCAGGGTCCTATCTTCCGAGCCTGACAAGGCCATGCGCCCGCCGATGCAATATGCCACCGAGGTCACGCCCCCCGTATGGCCTGAAAAGGTTTTCCGTACCAATCCGGTTTCCAAAGTCCACAATTTGAAAGTTTTGTCCTCGGAACCGGAAAGAGCTGTGATCCCATCCGATCCAAAAGCCAAGGCGGTGATGTCCCCTTTGTGGTCCACCAATATCCGTACGAGGCTGCCGGATTCGAGGTCCCAGATGCTTACGGTGCCGGATGCGCCCGAAAGGGCGCGCTTGCAATCGTCGCTCAACGCGACGCTTCCAATTCTCCCGCATCGATCAGTGAGACTGCGAATCGTTTTTCTTGATCTCAGGTGCCATAACTTGAGGGTCCGATCATGTGATCCCGAAAGAGCGAATTCAGCATCCGCGCTTATGGCTACCGAAGTAACCATTTTGGAGTGACCAGCCAGATTGGCTATCAATCGATTGGATTGGAGATCCCACAATTTTAGGTTTCCGCCCTCGCCGGTGAGACCGCCGACGGAACCGGACAATGCGGTCTTGCCGTCCGCGCTGATGGCCACGTCGGTAACCAGCGGAACGTATTGCGAACGGGACTCGAACATTCTCGGGCCTGGGGAAATGTCCCACAGCTTTAACTGCATGTCTTCTGCACCTGATAAGGCCGTTTTTCCGTCCCGGCTCATTGCAATGTCACCAATCGTGGAATAGGACTGCTCCTTGAAAGAACGCAACACCTTTCCCGAATCCAGGTCGAGCAGGGAAATGTTCAGATAGTCTGAAGCAGCCAGCGCGATTTTCCCGTCCTCGCTGATCGCCAACGAACGTACGGTATTTAGACTTTCAAGCTCGATTGCCTGGATTTCACGACCACTGTCAAGATCCCAATGCCTTATTGCCTCACTGCCGGAAGCGGAGATCCCGATTTTACCGTCACGGGATACGGCTATCGAGTTGATTGAGCCCGAGTGGGCAATATGAGTCCAGCGGGCTTTCCCGGAATTCAGATCCCAGTGTATGAGGGTTCCCTCCTTAGAGCCGGAAAGCGCGGTCATTCCGTTTGCACTCATCGCAAGCGAAGAAACGGTCCCCTTGTGCCCGAGCAAGGATTGCAAAACCTTTCCGGAACCAAGATCCCAGACCTTGAGAGAACGGTCCATAAATCCGGACACGGCGATTTTTCCGTCCGCGGACATCGCCAAGCAAGTCACCATGGGCGCAGGAGCGAATGCTTCTGCAAGGGTAGTTGGAATCGTGAATTCTCTCAGCGTACGGACCACTTCTCCGGAGCTTACCCTCCACAGTTTTAAGGTCATATCTTTTGAACCGGACAGGGCAAGCTTCCCGTCCTCGCTCTGCGCTACGCAGGTGACTTCGTCCTCGTGACCCCGATAGGCGAGGATCTTTGTTCCCGAGTCCAGATCCCACA
>JAHFCH010000052.1 GCA_023249635.1 Fibrobacterota bacterium | reverse complement strand
GCCGCCCACGAAAAGATTGTTCTGCACCTTGGCGGCCGTCGTGCCCGCGGCGATGGAGATGAAGGTGCCTCCGGAAGCCCGATCGTTCACGAAGGTATTGTTCACTACATAGAGTTCCTTGCCGGGATGCGTCAATCCCTCTTCGCCGTAGGCGAGCAGGGTGGGATTCTCCGTGGCCGCGCTTTGCTGGAACACGTTCCCGATCACGTAGGCCGAGCCTCCGTTGGGCATATCCAGTTCATAGCTCGAGGCGCCGTCGCCGCCGTTGTCGGAAAGGTTGTAGGAGATGAAGTTCACGGCCGCGCGGCTCTTGATGTTGTGCCCCACCTTGGCCTTTTGGGTATGGCAATAGCGCAAGGTAAAGCTGGAGACGTCGCCTATGTACATGTTATGCGTGTAGCCGTCGCCGGCGCCGTTGGCCGTGAAGACTGAGTATTCGATCACGATTTCGCTCTTGGCCGCTCCGGTCAGGATGCCGTTCTCATTGTCGTGGAAATAACAATGGGTGATGAAAGGGTTGAGACCTTCCTGGCGGATGCCGGCGCCGTTGCCGTCGGGCGCCTTGGCGCCGGAGAATTCGATGTTCTCCACGCGGCAATCATCCCCGGTGATGACCCAGGTGCCTTTGCCCCCGGCCTGGGCCCCATCGGCCCGCATGTGGGCGTAGCGGGAGGCTGCGCGCAGGGTAAGCCGGTCGGCGGACCAGGTGGCGGCATCCCCGGCGAAGACGGCGGCGTCAAAGAGTACGGTATCCCCGTCTTGGGCCGCCGAGGCCGCCAGGCTGGGTTTGCTGAACGCCTGGTTGGGACCTACCGTCAAGGTGCGGGCCGCGGTCCCGCTGCCTCCGACACCCGCCAGAATAATCAAGAAGGCGGGAGCGTATCCTTTTGTGAAAACCATCGCGATTCGGTTCGAGCGCATACATCCTTCCCGGGAGTACGGATCCTGTTACCAGTATGGCACAAAAGAGTATGCCACGAAATCGTAAAAACCACCGACGTATTTTGGGAACGATTTCGGAACGGTATTTCCGGGCGTACCGGGAAAGATGCCCCAGAACCGCAATGCCGGGAATGCGAATGCGTTTCCATTCGGAAAAGCACTGGATTATGCCTGTTGCATTAATTATCTCATGCGTGCTTAAAGTAGTGGGGGGAAGGGTTCGGTAGCCGATGGATGCCTTGGAACGGATCAGCGCGCTGGCGCAATTGACGGAAGCTGATCCGGCCATGACGGCCTATCGCAATTCGCAACGGGAGCGCGAACGCATCCGCGATCTGTTCCGCTTGGTGCCGGGCGAAGGCCAAACCGCCCTGGACATCGGCGCCCGCGACGGATTCCTCTCGCGCATGCTCGCCGAACGCTACGCTGCGGTGACGGCGCTGGATCTGGAGCTGCCCCAATTCGACCATCCCGGCGTAACCTGCGTGCAGGGGGACGTGACGCGCCTGCAATTCCCCGACCAGACCTTCGACCTGGTGCTGTGCGCGGAGGTGCTCGAGCATATTCCCACCCACCAACTGCGCCGCGCCTGCGCGGAGCTCTCACGGGTGACGGCAAAACTCCTGGTCATCGGCGTGCCCTACGATCAGGACATCCGCGTGGACCGCACCACCTGCCGGACCTGCGGCGGCCACAATCCGCCCTGGGGCCACGTCAACAGCTTCAATGAATTGAACCTGGAGATGCTCTTCCCCGAGCTCAAGGTCGAGAAAATCGCCTTCGTGGGGGAGCACCGGGATCGTACCAACGCCGTTTCCGCCTGGCTCACCGATCTGGCCGGTAACCCCTACGGTACCTACGACCAGGATGAAGGCTGCATCCATTGCAGCGCCAAGCTGGTTCCTCCGGCCCATCGCACCCTGCTCCAGCGGGGGGCCGGTAAGCTGGGCGATCGGTTGCGGCGGGCCCAGCAGGTGTTCCTATCCCCGCGGCCGAATTGGATCCACGTACTGTATTCCAGACCGACGGCCTAGTCGTCCCGGCCCTTGATTCTCCCGCTTTCGCGCGGGAACGTTCGACCCGCGGCCCAGGCAATTGCCGCAAAATTCCGCAAAACCCCTTGAGATAACAGGTTACATCCCCAATTCGACCGGGCTCTAATTGAGCCCGATGCCCTTAATATTTACCTTGAGCATCCTTACTTTTTTCGCGTTGCACCCCCGGAGAATCCCCTGCATGGCCATCGAATCCAACGCCCCTTGCCGCTTCTGCCGGAAGCCCCTGTCCCGCACCTTCGTGGATCTGGGGATGTCTCCCCTCTGCCAGACCCATTTGGAGCCCAAGGACCTGGACAAGGGGGAGGAGTTCTTTCCCCTTCACGTGTTCCTCTGCGAGAACTGCCTGCTGGTGCAGCTGCGCGATTACGTGGGGCCGGAAAAGATCTTCAGCGAATACGCCTACTTCTCCTCCTTCGCCGCCACCATGCTCAAGCATGCGTCCGACTACGTGGATATGATGGTGCCCCGCCTGGGATTGGGCCCGCAAAGCAAGGTGATCGAAATCGCCAGCAATGACGGATACCTGCTCCAGTACTTCGTGAAGAAGGCCATACCCGTGCTCGGCATCGAGCCCGCCGGCAACGTCGCGAAATCGGCCATCGAAAAGGGCGTGCCCTCCGTGGTCAAGTTCTTCGGAGTGGAAACCGCCAAGGCATTGGTCAAGGAAGGCGTGACCGCCGACCTGCTGCTGGGCAACAACGTGCTGCCGCATGTACCCGATCTGCATGACTTCGTGGGCGGTCTCGAGATATTGCTCAAAAAGGGCGGCACCATCACCATTGAGTTCCAGCACCTGATGACCATGATGGCCGGGATGCAGTTCGATACGATTTACCAGGAGCATTTCTCCTACCTCTCCTTCACTTTGGTGAACAAGCTCTTCGCCCATTACCACCTGGCCATCGTGGACGTGCAGGAAATCGGCACCCACGGCGGCTCGTTGCGCATCTTCGCCCAGCATGCCGAAGGCGCCAAGCCGGGCCCGGCGGTAGCCGCCATGCTCGCCAAGGAAGACGCCGCGGGGATGAATACGCTGGAATTCTACTCCCGCTGGGAAGAGAAGGTGAAGGAGACCAAGCGCAAGATTTTGGATTTCCTCATCGACGCGAAGCGCGCCGGCAAGAAAATCGCGGGCTACGGGGCCGCGGGCAAGACCAACACCCTGCTCAACTACTGCGGCATCCGCAAGGACTTCATCGATTACACCGTGGACAAGAATCCTTACAAGCAGGGCAATTTCCTGCCGGGCACGCATATCCCCATCCTGTCCCCGGACAAGATCAAGGAGACCAAGCCCGACTACTTGTTCGTCGGCGTGTGGAACATCCAGAAGGAAATCATCGAGCAGACGGCGTACATCCGCGAGTGGGGCGGAAAGTGGATCATCCCCATTCCGGAACCGACCATCATTTCGTGAAAACCAGGTCGGGAGTCGGGAGTCGGGAGTCGGGAGTCGGGAGAAAAGCAAACGCTTTTTACTCCCGACTCCCGACTCCAGCCGCCGCAGGCGGCGTTCTCCCGTCCAAGATTAAACTGAACCGGAGAAGTCAAATTGGCTGAGACAGCGGCGGACATCGTAAACAAAGACCTGGACTACATCTGCGGCAACCTGAAGCAGGAATTCGGGACCATGGCGGGCAAGCGCCTGCTCATCGTGGGAGGCGCGGGCTTCCTGGGGTATTACCTGGTGCAGTCGATCCTGCATTACAACAAGACCGCGGTGAAGCCCATCCGGCTTACGGTCTACGACAACTATATCCGCGGCGTGCCCGCCTGGTTGTCTTCCCTCAACGGTACCGCCAACCTGGAGTTGATCAAGTTCGACATCTCCATGCCCTTGCCCGCCGACATCCCGGACTTCCAGTTCATCGTCCACGCGGGATCCATCGCGTCGCCGATCTACTACAAGAAGTATCCCATCGAGACCATGGACGCCAACGTGGGCGGCCTGCGCTCGCTGCTGGAATACGCCAAGGCCCGCAAGGACAAGCCCGGCAAGGTGGAGGGCTTCCTGTTCTATTCCTCCAGCGAAATCTACGGCGATCCCACGCCGGATATGATACCGACCCCGGAAACCTACCGCGGCAACGTATCCTGCACCGGCCCGCGCGCCTGCTACGATGAGTCCAAGCGCTATGGCGAGACCTTGTGCGTGAATTTCGTGCAGCAGCACGGCATTCCCATCAAGGTGGCACGCCCGTTCAACAACTACGGCCCCGGCCTCAAGATCACGGACACCCGCGTGCTGCCCGATTTCGCCCGCGACGTGCTCAACGGCCGCGACATCGTGATGAAATCCGACGGCAGCCCCAAGCGCACCTTTTGCTACGTGGCCGACGCGGTCACGGGCTATTACAAGGTGCTGGTGCGCGGCGTTCCCGGCGAGGCCTACAACGTGGGCGTCGAGACCCCGGAGATCTCCATGCTGGAGTTGGCCGAAAAGGTCGCCGCCCTCGGCCGCGAACTCGTAGGCTATAAGGGCAAAGTCGTGAAGAAGATGGATGCCGAATACCTGATCGACAATCCCGAGCGCCGCTGCCCGATCATCAAGAAGGCCCGCGAGCAACTGGATTTCAATCCCTCCATCCTCGTCGACGAAGGCCTGCGCCGTTCGCTGATCTGGTACACGGGCAACCGCGAAGGGTCGGAGGCTTAAAGATGAAGGTTTCCGTACTCGGAACTGGCTACGTAGGCCTGGTCTCGGGCGCCTGCCTGGCCGACAAGGGCCATCAAGTCACCTGCATTGATCTGGACAAGACCAAGGTGGACCGCATCAACAAGGGCGATCCTCCCATTTTCGAGAACGGGCTCGAGGACCTGCTCAAGCGCAATATCGGCACGCGGCTCAAAGCCACACTCGATACCCGCCAAGCCGTGCTGGATTCCGATCTGACCTTGATCGCCGTGGGCACGCCCTTCGACGGCAAGGTGATCGATCTCAAATACGTGAAAGAAGCCGCCCGCGTAATCGGCGCGGCGTTGAAAGAGAAGAATTCGTACCACGTGGTCGTGGTTAAAAGCACGGTGGTGCCGGGCACGACCGACAAGGTGGTGCTGCCGATCCTGGAAGAGGCCAGCGGCAAGAAGGCCGGGCGCGATTTCGGCGTGGGCATGAACCCGGAGTTCCTCACCGAAGGCGAAGCGATTTCCGATTTCATGGATCCCGATCGCATCGTACTGGGCGGCATTGACGCCCGCAGCCAGGATGCCCAGGACGAACTGTACGCGGCCTTCAAGGACGCGCCCCGTCTGCGGACCAACAACAGCACCGCGGAGATGATCAAGTACGCGTCCAACGCGCTGCTGGCCACCATGATCTCGTTCTCGAACGAATTGGCGAACCTGGGCTCGACCCTGGGCGGCATCGACAGCGCCGAGGTGATGGCGGGCCTGCATCTGGGCCGTTACCTCAATCCCGTGCTGGCCGACGGCACCCGCATCTCCCCCGCCATCAATTCCTTCCTCATGGCGGGTTGCGGCTTCGGCGGCTCTTGCCTGCCCAAGGACGTCAGCGCCCTGGCGGCCCATGGCCGGGCCATCGGCCTGCCCATGAATCTTCTCTCCGCCGTGCTCGATATCAACGCCAAGCAACCCGATCAGGTCTTCCGCCTGCTCGGGAAGCATTTCCCGTCCCTGGCGGGCAAACGCATCGCCGTGCTGGGGCTCTCCTTCCGCCCCGATACCAACGATATGCGCGAGTCGCCGGCGATCCCGATCGTCAAACGCCTGGCCGCCGAGAAGGCCATCGTGACTGGCTATGATCCCGCCGCCAAGGCCGAAGCGGCCCATATCTTCGGGAACATCATCAGCCTGGCCGATTCCCTGGACGCCTGCCTCAAGGATGCCGATGCCGTTATCTTGGTGACGCGCTGGAAGGAATTCAACCAGGTGCCCGCCAAGCTCAAGGCCATGGCGAAGCCGCCGGTGTTGATCGACGGACGGCGGATGCTGGCGAAGGATTCCGTACCGAAGTACGAGGGAATAGGGTTGTAAGGGTTGTAACGGATCGGCCTCGCGTAGCGGGGCCTGAAACCGTCCCGCCTTCGGAAGCGGGGTCCGGGGGCCGGCTCAGGCCCCTTTGGGCCCGTCCACCTGCTTCAACCAAATCTGACGCCAATAGCTCGGCATCATGCGCGGGCACCCCAGGCGGAAATCCGTGCAGGTGGCGCGGCAATAGACATCCTCAAGCTGGATGCATGCCGTCTTCATCGGGATCAGCTTTCCCGTCACCTCATGCAATAGGCGATCGACCAGTAGCTGCACGCGGTAGCGGTGGCCGCAATACTTGAGCATCTCGATGTCGAAGCGCATGCCGCGGTTGAAACCGTTAACGGTCATGGTCGCTTCGATCTCTTCCCGCGAACGCACTTCCACCCAGTCGCCCACCTTGAGGGTAAGCTTTTCCACCGGCGTGGGCTGGCCGTCCGGGATCTTGCCGACGGCCTCGGGATAGGGCTCGCCGCCGCGTATTTTCTGCACGAAGTTGTAGAACCCGACCAGGTAGCTGTAGCCGATGCCCCGGTGCACCAAGGCGCGGTAGTTGGCCGCGAACAGCAGCTTGAACATGGCCCAGGCGCTATGGTTGCCGCTGGTCACGTCCTTGATGTACTGGCGCACGTCCCACCACTTGAGCGGCGTCGAGGCCTCGAACAAGGCCGTGGTCTGGCATACCCAGGCCGGATCCGGTTCGTTCTCCTGGCCCGGGGCCTTTACCCGCGCTTCGACGATGGCCTCGGTGCAGGCGCCCGCGGGCGCTTTGACCGGCGCGGCGGAGGGCTCGCCTTCGGGTCGCAGCCAGGCTTCCTTCCAGAAGAACACGCAATCGGCCATGCAGCCGGCGTGCTTGGCGCCGTCGCAACGCGCGCCTTCCAGGTGCACGGCGGCGTGGATGCCGCGGCCCCCGCTCTTATGGATGGTGTCGCAGGTCTTGTGGGCCGACTTCTGCACCTTGAGGCGCTTGCCGCACCAGGCCCACATCTCCGGTTGGAAGGGCATGCCTTCCAGCCGTCCCAATGAATCCAGGGTCGCAAGGATCTCTTCCTTCGAGCGGACAACGACCCAATCGCCGGCGCGCAGGCCGAGTTCCGGGGCCGAAGTGAAGGCGGCGGGTTTGGGGGCGGTAACGGCGGTGTTGCTCATGGACATCCTGGAGAAAACGGGAAATATAGCTAACTCGCCCGCGCGCTCGCGCGCCTAGGCCCGGCCCGGTGGCGGCGATTGGGTTTTGGACGAAGAGTTTGGGGCGGGAGTTACACTGTCGGATTTCTTTCCTGCGGCCGGGGCCTTCGGCCAAGGCGCGAAAAATCGGAAGGGTCTTTTCTAGATTAGGCGTTTAAGCACGGAGACGCGATGAAAACCCTTTCCTTCGCCGGCGGCCTCAACAGAATCCTATGCCTGGGCGCCCATTGCGACGATATCGAAATCGGATGCGGGGGAACCGTCATGCGCCTGGTGGAGGAGAATCCCCAGGCCGAGATCCTGTGGGTGGTCTTCGCCTCCAATCCCGTGCGCAAGGCGGAAGCGTCGGCATGCGCGGAGGCCTTCCTGCAAGGCGCAGGCAAGCGGGAAATCCTGATCCATTCCTATCGGGATGGTTTCCTGCCCAACCATTGGGCCGAGGTGAAGGATGATTTCGAAGCCATCAAGAAGCGCTTCGCCCCGGATCTCATCCTCACGCATTACCGCCAGGATTTGCATCAGGATCATCGCATCGTCTCGGAACTGACCTGGAACACCTGGCGCGATCACCAGATCCTCGAATACGAAATCCCCAAGTACGACGGTGACTTCGGTATCCCCAATTTCTTCGTGCGCCTGGACCAGGCCAAGTGCGACGCCAAGATCGCCCACCTGATGAAGCATTACGCCACCCAGGCAGGTAAACAATGGTTCATGGAAGACACCTTCCGCGCCCTGCTGCGTCTGCGCGGCATGGAGGCGAATTCGCCGACCCGCTTCGCCGAGGCCTTCTTCGGCCGCAAGCTGAGCTGGTAAGGCCATGGACGGGCGCGCGCCGGGCTTCTCCGGGGGCTCCGGTGTTTGATAGCCGCCGGTACCTGCGCAATATCCTGTGCAACTGGGGCGCCTTCGTCACGTCCATCGCGATCGGCTTTTTCCTTTCACCCTTCCTGGTCCGCAGCCTGGGGGACGCGAGCTACGGCTACTGGTCCCTGGTGGTCACCGCCGTCGCCTATTTCGGCTATTTCGATTTGGGCATTCAATCGGGCGTAGGCCATTACGTGGCCCGGCACATGGCCGACAAGGACGGCGGGAAGCTCAACGACAAGATCAATTCGGCGCTCACGGTCCTGCTGTTGGTGGGGTTGGCGGTGGTCGTTTCCTGCCTGGGGGCGGCCGCGCTCTTCTCCCGTTTCTTCCACGTGCCCGCCGATGCCGTGGCCCCGGTGCGCGCCGCGTTCCTGCTCATGGGCCTGGTCACGGGAATGAAGTTCCCGTTCTCGGTTTTCCAGGGACTGCTGGTGGGTGCCCAGCGCTTCGATATCGTGAGCGCGGTTTCGGCAGGAGTCAAGATCGCCAATGCGCTTTGCGTAGTGCTGGCCTTCCGCATGGGCAAGGGATTGGTTGGCCTCGCTGTGGTCGCCGCTACGACCCATTTGCTGGAAGGGATCGTCCTGGTCTTCTTCGCCCGCCGCGCGGTGCCTTCGCTGGTATTCCGTCCCCTCCATTTCCGCTTCCCGGCCTTCCATGAGTTATTCCTGTACGGCGTCTTCAATTTCCTGCTCAACGTATCGGCCCAGTTCGGCGCGGGGTTCTGGGCCTTCATCCTGGCCCGCAAGATCGACGCGGCGGCCGTGACCTATTACAGCGTGGGATCGGAAATGCTCCCCTACATGGCTGGAATCGCGAGCGCCGTCACCACTCCGCTACTGCAGGCGATCATCCCCATGGACGTCCACGCCGACGAGGCCTCCATTCGCGCCATGTTCCTGACCGGCACGCGCTACCTCACCGCCCTGGTCTTCTTGGTGGGCCTGAACCTGCTGCTGGTGGGTCGCGATTTCCTGGGTCAATGGATGGGGGAAAAATTCGTGGCGGACGGGCCGTATGGTTCGAGCGCCACCGTCTTGGCGCTGCTCACCCTTGCCAACATGGCCGCCCTCTCGAGCGCGGTCGCCCAGCAGATCCTGTTCGGCCGCCGCAAGAACAAGTTGTTCGCGGGCTTCATCGCCCTGGAATCCCTGTGCATCGCGGGCCTGGCCCTGGCCTTGGTCCCGCGCTACGGCATGGTGGGCATGGCCATCGCGACCCTGGTCCCCATGGCCTTGTGGGAAGGCGCCCTGGTCCCTTTGCTGGCGATGCGCCAGGCCGGGGCCGGCCTCTATGAATACCTGCGCCACGCCATTCTGCCCAATTTCCTGGTGACCGGTTTACTCTACCTCTCCGGCCGCCCGCTCATGCGCTTTGCCCCCCATGGCGGTTGGGCGCCGATCTTCGCTTGCTTTACGTTGGTATCCGTCGCCTACCTGATCGCCGCGTGGTTCTTCCTGATCGCCAGGGAGCACCGGGTCGGATTGATCGCGGTAGGGCGGCGGCTGGCATTCGGGACCGCGGGCGCGGGGACGGGAGGCTGATATGTGCGGGATAGCCGGATACATCGTGCCGGGCGGCGACGCCGAGGCGAAACGGGAAGTGCTCAAGGCCATGTGCGATCGCATCGTGCACCGCGGGCCGGATGGCGAAGGCATGCTGTTCCGTGGGCAGGCCGGGTTGGGCCATCGCCGCCTTTCCATCATCGACCTGGGCGGCGGCGCCCAACCCATGTCCACGCCGGACGGCAAACTTTCGGTGGTTTTCAACGGAGAGATCTACAACTTCCCGGAACTGCGTAGAGAGCTGGAGGGCAAGGGCTACGCCTTCCAGACCAACTCGGATACCGAGATCTTGCTGCACGGCTACCATGCCTGGGGCCCGCTGCTATTGCAACGCCTCAACGGCATGTTCGTGTTCGCCCTGTGGGACGCACCCAACCAACGCCTGTTCGCGGCGAGGGATCGCCTCGGCAAGAAGCCCCTTTACTATCACCATGACGCGCACCGCTTCCTGTTCGCATCGGAAATGAAATCCCTGCTCGTCGAGTCCGCCGTTTCCCGCGAAATCGATCCCGTCGCCATGGACGATTATTTCTCCTACGGATACATTCCCGCGCCCCGCACCGCGTTCAAAGCGGTGCAAAAGCTGCGTCCAGGATATTCGCTTACCTGGGAAGGCGGCAAGCTGCAACTCGCGCAGTACTGGGACGTGCAGTACAAGCCCAATGCCGAATGCAAGACGGAAGACGATTACGTCGATAAGCTCCAGGACCTGCTCGGGGCCGCGGTCAAGCGCCGCCTGCTCTCCGACGTGCCCCTGGGCGCCTTCCTCTCGGGCGGCATCGACTCCAGCACCATCGTCGGGCTTATGGCCAAGGTCTCCAACGGTCCCGTGCGTACCTTCACGGCGGGCTTCCAGGACAAGGCCTTCGACGAAACCGAAGCCGCGCGCACGGTAGCCAATGCCTTCGGTACCCTGCATCGCGAACAGGTAATCAAGCCAGACGCCCTGGCCATCCTGCCGCAACTGGTGTGGCATTTCGACGAACCCTTCGCCGATTCCTCGGCGGTGCCCACTTACTACGTATCCCAGGCCGCCCGTAAAGAGGTTACCGTGATCCTCTCCGGCGACGGCGGCGACGAACTCTTCGCGGGCTACAACCTGTACCAGTGGAAGGACCGCTACGCGCGCTACAAGCTCATTCCCCAGGGCCTGCGCAAGACCCTGCTGGGCACCGCGGGCCGCATCCTGCCCTGGAACGCGCCCGGCCGCAACATGCTCTTGCGCGTCGCGAATCTCGAAGCTTACGATGCGGGCGAAGTGGTGGAATTGTACCCGCCCATCAAATCCGCGCTGTATACGGCCGATTGGACCCGCAAGATCCACGGCCATGATCCCGTCATGGCCATCAAGCATTGGGCCCATGCCCCGGAAAACCATTTGTCGCGCATGCAGTACCAGGACACCAAGGTCTATCTGCCCGAGGACATCCTCATGAAGGTGGACAAGATGTCCATGGCCAACTCGCTGGAGACGCGCGCCCCTTTGCTCGACTACACCGTGGTCGAGTTCGCCGCCAGCATCCCTCCGGAAATGCAGATGAAGGACGGCCGCGGCAAGTACATCCTGCGCAAGCTGGCGTCCCGGTTCCTTCCGCCCGAGATCATGAACAAGAAGAAACAGGGCTTCGCGATACCGCGTGAGAAGTGGTTCCAGGGGGAGCTGAAGGAATACGCGCGCGAGATCCTGACTTCGGGAGAATTCAAGCAGCGCGGGTATTTCCGGCCCGAGCGCGTGGCGGCCATGCTTGAGGAGCACAATCGCGGCGGGCGCGATTACAGCATGTGGATCTGGAGCCTGCTCAACTTCGAGCTCTGGCACCGGACCTTCGTGGACGCGGGGACGCGGCGGATTTAGCGGCCCCATTAGAGATGATTGACCTTCGAGCGAAACACGGGGCTGGCTTCGCTCCCCATGCCTCGCGTCACCATTTCTATTGGTGTTTCCAGTCACCGCATCCCTAAATAACTTCCAAATTGGGCTTAGGACACCGAATGGAACAGTCCGGGCGCAGGAGGTTCTTACTTATGCGGATACGGAATCTGAAGCTACTCTCGATGTGCTCGCTATTGCTTCCTGGCCTTTCCTGCGCGGCCGCCAGAAGCTATCCGCTCGGCATCGCAGCCGCCGGAAGCAAATACCAGATGTGCGTAAAATCCGACGGCAGCCTGTGGGGTTGGGGCGACAACGCTAACTACCAGATGCTGACCGGCGGTGGTCCCTTCACGAGTCCATATAATCTGGCCCAAAACGGGGAGACCGGTCCGGGCGTACGTGAAATTTCCGCGGGCGGGGATCAAACCAATCCCTTCTCGATCATCGTGCTGGAAAACGGGACGGCATTGACCCGTGGCCTGAATACCTACGGTCGCGGCAACTACAACGGCGGCGCCTATGTCGAGGGGACCGGTTGGGTGACCATCAGCGCCGGCCGGACCCATGGTGCGGGCATCCGGGGCGACGGCACGCTGTGGACCTGGGGCATGTCCGACAACGGATCCTTGGGCGAAGCCGGAGCCATAAGCCGGAAATCCCCTAAGCAAATCCAGACGACCGATACCAAATGGAAGTCGGTCAGCTGCGGATACAACTATTGCAACGCGTTGAAAGCCGATGGCTCCCTCTGGGGATGGGGCAAGAACAACGTCGGCGGCGTCGGCGCCGCATCCCAAGCGCAGGAATACGCCGCACCGGTCCAATTGGCGGGCAGTGATTGGGCCACCTTGGGCACCGGCTTCGGATTGAAATCGACCTCGGCCGCGATCAAGGCCGACGGTACCTTATGGGTCTGGGGTTGGAACAGCGACGGCCAGGTCGGCGACGGGACCACCACCAACCGGATGACCCCTATCCAGCGGGGCTCCGGAAAGAATTGGAAGGCGGTTTCCTGCGGCACATACCATTGCCTGGCCCTTACGACGAGCGGCGATCTTTACGCCTGGGGATCTAATTACCATGCCGAGCTGGGCCTCGGATACGCAAGTGCACCGGTGACAAGCATGCTACAGGTGCCCATTCCCTATGGCATCCGTATCGTCTCCATCTCCGCAGGCCATGATATCAACGTGGCCATCGGCGTCGAGGGCTCGGTTTTCTCGTGGGGCTACGCCACCGGCAGCGAATTGGCCGGCCTACCCGGAGGCCAGACCCCGGGCACCGTGCTTTCCAATTGCCGTCTCGGCTCCCAGGCCGCCGGCAGATGGCATTCGACCTTGATCAAAGGCAACGGCCGCTTGTTCACTTTCGGCCTGGGAACAGCCGGCCAATTGGGTCTGGGCTCCACGGCGAACAAACTCAGCCCGACGCCGGTCAATTCCGCGACCTGGATCAAGACCTGCGCAGGCTCCACCCATACCTTGGGCATCCTTTCCAATGGGTCGATGTGGTCGGCCGGAAGCAACTCTTACGGCCAGCTGGGCCGCACGAATACGCCTACGTCCAGTTTCAGCCAGGTCGGATCCGATGCCCGCTGGATCGATGTGAAATGCGGCGATGATTTCACCCTCGCCTTGCGGGGCGACGGAACCATCTGGGGTTTCGGACGCAACGACGTCGGCCAGTTAGGCGATGGTTCGTTTACCAACCGTACGGCTCCGACCCAGATCCCCGGAACCTCCAAATGGATCGCCATCGCCGCGGGCAGTTCGCATGGCCTTGCCATCCGCAGTAATGGAGGCCTTTACGCATGGGGGAAGAACAACAACGGCCAACTCGGATCCAACTACCCCAATAACCAATGGACGCCGACCCAAGTCGGCGGGACCTCGCCCGATTACTCCTGGGTGGCAGTGGCATGCGGCCAGGAACATACCCTGGCCCTTCGCAATGACGGATCGCTTTGGGCATGGGGCAAGAACAATGTCGGGCAGATCGGCAAGAATTCCACCTCCGCGAACGTCACCATTCCGTGGAATGCCGGAAACGGGTTTATCTCCGTGGTCAGCGGCAACTATGCGAACCACAACTTCGCGCAGTTCCAATTCGGACAAGTGCACGCGTGGGGAAGCAACTCCAACGGGCAATTGGGAGATGGCACCACCAGCAATCGGAGCAACCTCGATTGGTGGTTGCCGGTGACCGCGACTTACCTTGCCGCGGGAGGCAACCATACCCTTGCCCGTTTTTCCAGCTACGCCGCGAGCTGGGGTTCCAATCTCAATGGAGAACTGGGGCTGGGGCATAATGCCGATGTGCTATCCGCTTCTTACTACGCCAACTATTAACGCGTTCTTTTGAGGGATAATCGGAGGTCAAAACCCGATTTCCAGCTTTAAATCCCCCGTCGCTCCGACGGAACTCGCCATAAAATTCCTGGCAACCTTGGATACGTCACGCATTCCCGAGGTTCCCAACCATGACAAAGTGTTGGCAAGGCTATGTGCAAGCCATGGGATCGCGGGAGATGGGATCGTGGATGCGTGGCTGGCGGCGTTCGCGATCACCCATGGCCTGGTTTTGGCAAGCCATGATGCCGGATTCTCCCGGTTCGCTCCGGAGCTGGAGTGGACCGATCCACTTGCGGTTTAAGCGCTAGTTCGGATACGCTACCGTCGGCAAACGCTTCACCGCGGCTACGTCCTTCACCTTCCGCCCGCTGGCGTCGAACAGGGATGCGCCGCGCTTGGTGGCGGACTTCCCCTTCTTCAGCATATTCTTCGCGAGTCCCACCGTTACGATGGGCGTCTCCTGGTAGTCCAGGATGCCGTTGCTGTTGGCGTCCTTGGGTTCATCCGGCCGCGCCACCGCCAGCCACAATTGCTTTTTGCTGTAATTGTAGAAGACCACCGAGGGCAGGCCATCCTTGTTGATCGCGATGTCGGGGAACAGGCCGGTGATGGCGGAAGAGGAATCGATGGTCTCGGTGTTCCAGCCGGCGTCCGTCTTCCAGGCGAGGCGCAACTTGCCCTCGCTCACGCGGTACTGGCCGTCCTGCTTGCTAGCGAGATAGGCGATGTACGGCGTCGCGGATTTGCCGAGAGCGATGGGGCTGGTGGAAATCCAGAGGGGATTGCCGCCCAGTTTGGCCACGGTGTCGGTCTTGTACGGCCCCCCGGCCTTGCCCGCGGTCATCAGCAGCCAGGAGTCGACGTCGGGCTTACGCGTGTGGTGGGTTATGAAAAGCGAGTCCTTGGAATCGATTGCGATGGAGGCGTATTGCCCATTGGGACCGGCCGCATCAGCCGTCTTCAGGGTATCCACCATGAATTTCGCATCGCCATTCAGGTAGGCGACCTGCGCCTTCTCGATGGTGTTGGTGAAGAAGGCCATCACCGGGTTCTCCTTGGAGTCGAGCGCCAGGCCCGCCCATTTTCCGCTCGATCCGCAGCTGCACAGGGAATCGCGGCGGACCAATCCCAAGTCGGTCCCGAAGCGCCCGTAGGTGGCGCCGCTATGTCCGTCGGCCGCCGTGTTCATGCGCGGATAGAACAGATGCAGGTTTTTCTTGCCATCGACCTTGAGCGACAACGCGTAGAAATTGCCGAACGTCTCGTCGTGGATGGTATCCAGTACTTTGTGCTTCCAGGCTTTTCCGTCGTAACCGGCGTAGTGGATTACGTTGTAGCGGAAATCCTCATGCACGATGTGCGGATTGCCTTCGCTGTCCAGATCCATGGTCAACTTGGCTTCGTATTTGAAGGCGGTGTCGGCGACCTGCCATTTCCAAGCGTTGCCGTCCAGCTCGGCGTAATAGACGTCCTGACCGCGGCCATAGGCCACCTTGGGCACGCCTTTGGAATCGTAGCGCAGTTTGGCCGCGCCCGTGGTCATGCCGTCGGCGTCCTGGGGGATGCCGGTGGAATCGATGGGATAGTAGTACCAGTAGAAATCGCGGGCGGCGGACTTCTGGGACTTATGGGCGTTCAGGGACTTGGACACGGGCGCGCCCGTGGCGAGGGAAGCCAGCGCGGCGGCGCACAGGACGCCGGCGAGCAGAAGGGGGGTACGCGGAATCATGGCGATTCTCCGGGATGGGGTTTTCTGGTAATGGCTTGATGCAGGCTGGCCGCGAGCAATTGCGCGTGGCGGCTGCGGGAAAAACGCAGGACGGCTTCGGGGCCGGCCTTGGGAAGGGAAGCGCCGTTCTGCACGGAGTCGACCCATTCCTCGAGCATTTTGCCGATGGCTTCGGGATCATCATGGACCACCACGCGGCCCGAGCCGGTGCCCAGCACGAGTTTGCCGGTCTCTCCCGCGGCGGGAGTGATGGCCATGATGGGGCGGCCTACGCGCATGTATTCATACAGCTTGGCGGGCACCTGGCTGAAACAGCTGGGGCCCTGGAACAGCAGCAGGATGTCGGTGGCGGCCATGGCCTCGAGCGATTTCTTGTAGGGCCGCCAGGACAGGATGTTGATGACGCCTTGCAGGCCCATTTCGGCGATCACCTTGTTGTAGTACTCCTCGTCGCTGGGGGCGATGAGATCCACGACAACGGGGGCGGGCCCGGGGCGGCGTTCGCACAGGGCCTTGACGGCCTTGAAGAAGGGTACCGGATCGCGATCAACGGGCTCCAGCAGTCCGGTATGCAGCAGGCGTACGGGGCCGGCGGCGCGGGACGCGGGGATGTCGAGCCCCTGGAAATCCTCATCGTCGAAGCCGTTGGGGATGTTCATCAACTTGTGCTTCTGATCCGGGTAGCGGCGGCAGAAAAGATCATACATGGCATCGGTGCAGACCATGGCGGTGGTGCAGCGGCGCAGTACCGCCTTTTCGATGCGTTGGCGCAGGCTCAAGGAGAGGCCCTTGGCCCCGGTGAATTCGTCCCACATGGGATCGCGGAAGTCCGCGATCCAGGGCTTGCCCGTCAGGCGGTGCAGCAAGAGCCCGATCAGGTGGGCGCTGGCGATGGGGTAGGTGGAGAAGATCGCGTCGATGTTGCGTTCGCGTATCAGGCGGCGGCCCGCGGCCACGGCGAAAGGCACCCAGGTCCAATACCTGTCCGGCAGGCTGAAAAGCGAGAGCGACTTGCCCTTGATGGCGAAGGCCCGGCGGGAATCCAGGGCGAAGGCCCGCTCCACGTGGGTGGTCTCCGGCAGGGGCGGCTTGGCGTTCTTGTCATAGGCCGCGTACACTTGCGGCTTGACCGTGAGCAAGGTGGGCTGTACGCCCGAAGCCGGCAGGTACTTGGCGAACTTCAAGGTGCGCAGGTATCCGCTGCTGCCCGCGATGGGCGGAAAGTGGAACGCTACCATCAGCAGGTTCAGGGACTTGCCGGGCGCAACGGCTCCTGCGGGAACCGCGGCCCCGGGGGCCTGGGACTGCGCGGAGGCGGGGGCGTCTATGCTCACAAGACCACTTCCTTGGGCAGCGCATGGCTGAGGAAGGTGAGCGGGCTCATCGAGAACCCGTAGGCGCCCGCGTTGAGCACGGCGATGAGATCGCCCTCTTCGGCGCGGGGCAGCTCCAGGTTGAATCCGAAGCGATCGAGAGGCGTGCAGAGCGTGCCCACTACATTGACCTTCTCCAGGGGCGCGTCCATGCGGCTGGCGATGGCGATGTTCATGGGCCGGTGGATGGGATTGCCGCTCATGTGGCCCGAGGCCGCCAGGTATTGGTGTAAGCCGCCATCCATGACCAGAAAGACCCCGCCGCGCGACATTTTGCGGTACAGGATCTTGGAGATGTATAGGCCGCATTCGCCGACCACGAAGCGGCCGAGCTCTATTTTGAAGCGGGTCTTGGGTAGGCGCGGGCGGATGGCGTCGAACAGCTTGCCCATGCCTTCACCCACCTTGGCCAGGTCGAGTTCGCCGTCGCCGCGATGATGCGGGATGCCGAAACCGCCGCCCAGGTTGAGCACTTCCATCGAGGCGTCCGCCGATTCCACCAGGTCGGCCGCATAGGCCAGGATCTTCTCGAAGGCGGACAGGATGGCGTCGGCGTTGAGGTTCTGCACGCCGGTGAAGAAATGCAAACCATGGAAGGTCACCAGCGGGTTACCCTTGAGCCCCTTGACCAGGTCCGGGATCAATTCGGCGTCGATGCCGAATTGCTTGGAGCCGCCGCCCATCTTGAGGCCGGAGCTGCCCAGCTCGAAAGCGGGGTTGACGCGGAAATACACGCGCGCCTTGGTATTGAGGCGCTGGGCGATCCCGATGATGAGCTCCAGTTCGCGCTGGCTCTCCACGGAAATCGCGCCGATGCCGTTCTTGACGGCGAATTCCAATTCCGCCGGGCTCTTGCCCGGTCCCGCGAAGCTCATGCGGGCCGGTTCCACGCCCGCTTCCATGGCCTTGGCCATTTCGCCCATCGATGCCAGATCGACGCCGTCGTAATGCTTCCCCAGGAAACGGATCACCTCGGTATGCGGGTTGGCCTTGATGGCGTAGGAGAGGTATAGCTCCTTGGGCATGGCGGCCCGCAGGGCTTCATACTTCCGCTTGAGGCGCGCGGTATCGTACAGATATAGCGGGGTGCCGTATTGTGCGGCCCAGGCGGCCACGGTCTTGCCGGCGAAAAGGAGATCCGGGCCCTTGGCCTCGAACCCGGAAGGCAGAGGCGGCAGGGGTGACAGGTTGGCGGTCATCAGACTTTCTTTCCGCCGTACTTGGCCTGGATCTCGTCGCGGATCATGGCGCGGTCCAGCTTACCGTTGGTGTTGGTGGGCAGGGTCGTCCGCCATTCCCATACCTTGGGCACCATATAGGTGGGCATATTCTGCTTGCAGTAGGCTTCCAGCTCGGCGCGGGCGTCTTCCTTGCCCTCGGCCATGACGATGACGGCGCACACCACGGATCCGAGCACCGCGTCGGGTACGCCCAAGGCCATGGCGGTCTTGACCACCTGCGAGGCGTACAGGATCTCTTCGATCTCGGTGGGGCTGATGCGGATGCCGGTGCTCTTGATCATCTCGTCCTTGCGGCCCACGAAATACAGCAAGCCGTTGGCTTCTATCCTCACTTGGTCGCCGGAGAAGACGGCCATCTCGCGCAAGGGCACGGCGGCCGGCTGGCCCGGGAAAGGCTTGTAGCGGATGGCGGTGAGATCGGGCGCGTTCCAATAGCCTTGGGCCACGAAGACGCCGCGGTGCACCAGTTCGCCGGTGCCGCCGGCAGGCACCTGCTTGCCGTACTCGTCCAGGATCAGGATCTCTTCGCCGGGGACGGCCTTACCCATGGAGGTGGGGAATTGATCGACCAGGGAGGGATCCAGGAAGGTGGAGCGGAAGGCTTCGGTAAGGCCGTACATGAGGTACATGGATACGTTAGGCAGGCGCGTGCGCAATTCCCGCACGTGATTTTCCGGGATGGCGCCGCCGGAGTTGGTGATGTAGCGCAGGGTGGGGATATCCTCCCCGTTCCACTTGATGTTCATCAACTGGATCCACGTCGTGGCCACGGTGGCGATGCCCGTGATGCCGTACTTGCGCGCGTTGGTGATGATGTCCTTGGGGAACAGGTATTCCAGCAGCACGATCTGGGCCTTGTGCATGACGCAGGTGGTGAGCTGGTTGAGCCCGTAGTCGAACCCGAAGGTGAGGATGCTGAGGATGCGATCCTCGGAGGTGATCTTCAGGTATTCGGAAATCGAGCGGGCGCCCGCCATGATGTTGAGGTGCGAGAGAACCACGCCCTTGGGCTTGCCGGTGGAACCGGAGGTGTACAGGATGGCGGCGAGATCGGATTCGATCACGCGCAGCGCGGGCGCTTCCGCGATGCCCTTGCCTACCACCTGTTCCCAGTCCACCACCTTCACGCGTTTGGGCCAATGTTCGCCGGCCTCGGCCTTGTCGCCGATGGCGATGATGGTTTCCAGATCCGGCAGGTTGGCCTCGAATGCCATGAGCGCGCCGAAGCGGGCGTAATTGGTGATGAGCACCTTGGTGCCGCTGTCCTTGAGGATATGCTCCACCTGGGGACCGCTGGACAGGCGCCGGATGGGCACGAACACGCCGCCCGCCGCCGGGATGCCGTAGATGGAGATGACTTTCTCGAAGCATTTCTCCAGGAAGAAGGAAACGCGATCGCTTTTCACGACGCCGCTATCGATGAGCGCCTTCGCGAGGGCGTTGGACTTGAGGTACAGCTCCTGATAGGTGATGGCCTTGTCCTTCTGGAGCACGGCTTCCTTGGCGCCGGCATCCCGGGCCGCTTCGCGGAGCGTATCTTGCAGTACTCTTGACATCAGGACCTCCCTTGCACTGTCTTGGAAAAACCTTCCAGGGCCGCGCGCGTCTGCGCGCAGACTTCGGCTTTGGCCCCGGGCGTGGAAAACGTATGGTCCGACCCCGCGATTTCGGAGTAGGACAATTGCCCGGTCTTAAGCAGGCGCGCGGTCTCGCCGCCGCCCAACAATAGATCCTTGAAGCCCATGGCGGTGAGATCATCGGTGCTGAGCAGGAAGTGGACCCGCTTGCCGAAACGGCACACGCCGCCGAGCACTTCCTCTTTCACGTCCGCCTTGGCGAAGCTGCCATCGGGAGCGCCGGCGTTCGCTGCCGTCGCGTCGCCTCGTGCCGGGGCCTTGCGTTTACCCATAAAAGCCTTGCGGAACAGCTCCGTGAAGCCGCCTATCACCTTGAAGGGATTCAATCCGCCGGTGACGGCCTTGACCCAGAAATCCTTCTCCATCACGCGCTGCAGGTAGTAATGCTTGATGTAGGTCTGCGAGCGCACCTGATCGGAAAACACGTAGGGATTGCTGAGCACCATAGCGAGGATGCGCGCATCGTGAGGTGCGTAGACGGAACTCGCCGCGGCGCCGTCGCACAGCGACCACAGGTACGCGCCCTGGGCCGGTACCCGCGAGAGCAGGAAATCCAGCGCGGCGCGAATGGATGGGGCGGCCTTGTTGTAGCCCACGAAATCGCCTTGGCCGTCGCCGAGGCCGGCGTAGTCGAAGCGCAGCACGGTATAGCCGAGCCCGGCCAGATGACGCGCGATCTGCACGTAGGAACGGTGGGCGCCGATGCGCGCCTGGGGCCCGCCGTTGACCATGAGCACGGGGACCGGCTCCGGGCCGGCGGGTCCGGGGCGGGAGGGTTGGTGCAGGATCCCGAACAGGCCGCGGCCCTCCAGCCCGCCGCGGTCGCCCACGCGGCGATCGTCCAGACGGAACTCCACCGCCGTCTCGGAAGCCGGGGTAACCGGCGCGTTAACGCCGGTCGCGGAGGGGTTCATGTCGGACACGGCGGATCCCATGGCATCATCCCGCGACCGCGGTAGAGGTTCCCCGGGCGACTGCCCAGGCGGCGGTGGCTTCGGCCGGGGCCGGTGCGTCCCAACGCCAGTAGCGATCCCAGAAAGGTTCGCTCTCGTCATGGAGCGCTTCCAGGGGCGCGCCGGCGGCCTGCAGGGATGCGGCCCAGTTCTTGACCTTGAGCGGGGCCATTTCCGGCGGGCCGACAGTCAACATATAGGTCGGGCAGGGCAATTCGCCCGGCAGCGCGCGCGCGTCCAGGGCCATGAAGCTTTCGTACAAGCGTTTGCCGATGGGGTAGCCGATCACTTCGACCACGCCGCCCTCTTCCAGACGCTTGGTCAGATCCTTCACGGTCAGCTTGGCGCCCTGGCCCTTGGCCAAGGCGGTGCTGATGCTTTGCCGCAGGAAGATGCGCAGGAAATCGGCGAGACCCGGAAGCGGTTGCCACAAGATGAGGAAGGGAACGTCCCGGCGGCCCTGGGCATGCATCAGGGCCAGGTTGGCGCCGGAGCGCAGGCCCCAGAAGCCCACCTGTTTCACGCCGGTCTTGGCGCGCAACACCTGTTCCGCCGCGGCGATCTCGGCCAGCCAAGCCGAAGCATCGGACTGGTCCAGTTCGCCTTCGCTGTCGCCGCAGCCGCTGAAATCGAAACGCAACACCGCGATGCCCGCCTCGGCCAGGCGGCGCGCGGCGCGGGCGGTCACGGCGTGGGAAAGGTTCTTCTCTTCGGCGAAGGGATGACAGTAGACGACGCCCTGGGCGGAGGATTTGCCTTTCGGGGGGAGATGCAGAAAGCCCAGCAGGCGCTTTCCGTTACCCTCGAAAAAAAAAACCTCTTCGCGCCCGGGTTCCATACCGCTCAGGAAAGTTTCTTCTGCACCAGTTGCAGGACCGAGTCCACGGTTTCGAACGCCTCGGCGGTCAGGTCTTCGTCATCGAAGGCGAAACCGAAGGCGGTTTCCAGGGAGGCCAGCAGGTTGGTCACCGCCATGGAGTCCAGCACGTTCCCGATCAGCTTGAGGTTGCCGGGCAGGGGTTTGTTGCGCAACTCGCCGCCGATGCTCTCGGCGATGATCTTCTTGGCGGTCTCGGCGGTCTTTGCGTCCATGGGGTCTTTCTCTTGCAGGGGACGGAATCAGGCGTTTCCGGCGTGGGCGTGGTCCGCGAAGGAACCGGCGCCGTCCACGTGGGCCCGCAGCCACGACTCCAGGAAAAAAATATAGTACAGATACTTGCCCAGGTATTCGGTGCCGGGTTCTTTGCTGCGCTTCTCCAGGGTTTCCAGGAAGGCGGGCTTGAAGATGCCGCGCTCCTTGAGCCGCTTGCCGAACACGCAATCGCGGTACTGGTCGCCCAGTGCGCCCGGCCGCAGCATCCAACGCACCACCGGCAGCCCGAAGCCGTGCTTCTTCTTTTCGATGATCTCGTGGGGCAACAGGCCCTTGAAGGTTTCCTTGAAGATGTGGCGCAGGCGGCCGTTCTTGACCTTGAGCCCGGGAGGGATGCGGCCGGTGAATTCCATCAACTCGTTGTCCAGGTAGGGATAACGCACCTGGACCCCGGCTACCTGGGTCATGCGGTTCACCTTGCGCAGATCATTGTCCATCAAGGTGAGCTTCAGGTCATGGTACATGTATTGATCGAGCAGGTCCGGCGTCCCTGATTGTTCCAGGTACACGCGCGAGATGGCATCCGGCTCCACGATGGGACCGTCCAGGAAGGCGGGCTGGAACACGTCTTCCTTGGAGAAGAAATCCATCAGGGAGAAATCGTGGATGCGGCGCTGGAACGGTTCGAAGGTGCGGCGGGCATAGCCTTCCGCGCGCTTGAACAGGGGATGCGGGACCACCGAGCCCAGCGCTTGCGCCGCGGGGGCTACGAAGGCCTTGGCCATCCACGGCGGAATCTTGCCCTTGAAGTCGAGCACTTCCACGTAGCGCGAGTTGCCGCCGAAGATCTCGTCGCCGCCGTCGCCGGCCAGCATGATCTTGACGCCGTGCTCGCGGGCGATCTTGGAGCAGAAATAGGTGGGTATGGCGGAGGAGTTGGCGAAGGGCTCGTCGTAGCTCTGGATGAGCAGCGGGAAGAGCGACTCCACGTCCTTGGCCGTGACCACGTATTCGGTATGGTTGCAGTCGAAGGCTTTGGCAGCGATGCGCGCGTAGTAGGTCTCGTCGAAGCCGGTCTCATCGAAACCGATGGAGAAGGTGCGGGCCTTGCCCGGATGCAGTTCGTTGATGAGGCCGCATACCGTGCTGGAGTCGGTGCCGCCGGAAAGGAAGGCGCCGGTTTCGCCCGGGCCGCTGCGGTAGCCGAACTGCTCGGCCACGGCGGCCTTGGTGCGCGCGTAGGCGCCCGACTTGATTTCGTTTTCGTCCGCGAGCTTGCCGGGAACGAAGGGCATGTTCCAGAAGCGCTCGATCTTGGGCGCGACCCTGTCGGCCAGGGCCAAGCGATGGCCGCTCTCGAGCTTCTTGATCCCCTTGAAGATGGTGAACGGGGTGGGAATCATTTCCATGAACAGATAGCTGTGGATGGCTTGAGGATCGAGCTTGCGCGTGAAACCGGGACGCGCGGCGAGCAAGGCCAAGCGCGAAGCGACGAATACGCCGCGGGAATCCTCGGACCAGGCCAAAGCCTTTACGCCCACCCGATCGGTGTAGGCCAGCACCCGCCCCGTTTGCTTTTCGGCAATCAGGGCCCGGAACACGCCGGATACGGGGGTGAACCATTGGTCGCCATGCTTGCGCCACAGGGCCGCGATGAGGGCGGCTTCGGAGAGCCCATCCGTGCCCAGGGTTTTGGCCAGGGCCGCGTGGTTGTAGATCTCGGAATCGCAGACCACCACGAGGCCATCGTCCTCGTAGAAGCGGCCGACGGGATTCTCCCCGGCCGGTACGTGGACGGCAACTCCCCATGCTCCCGACGATGCGCACCGTTCGATGCTTTCGCCGGCGCCCAGGCCCGTCGCCTCTTTGCGCAACGGAGCGAACAGCGCCTGGCATTCCGCCGGCGTCACCGCGGCTTGCCCGCGCTGTCTGGTGATTGCGATTAATTCTGCCACGGAAACCCTTCAAAATAGAACATTATACGCATTGGAGACAAACGCAAATACCCATGTAACCCGGTTTCGAGTGGGGTCTTGGGACAAAAATGGCTAATATGAAATCACCACTCCGCGCAGTGCCGGAATCCTTGACAATGAACGCCTCCGCAAGCTCCGCTGCAATCGCCAATACCGATCTCCTCAAGGTCTACATCACCGTCGACGTCGAGTACGCGGGCATGGCGCATATCGGCGGGGCTAAGGCCGATCAGATCCCGGACGCCAGCATGGAATGCCTCGTGGACGGCAAACCCATGGGCCTGACCCACGTAGTGGAAAGCTTCCGCCGCCACGGCCTCAAGGCCACCTTCTTCGTGGAACCCATGGCCAGTTACCGCTTCGGCGAAGCGGCCCTGGCGCGCACGGTCAAAACCATCCGCGATGCCGGCCAGGACGTGCAATTGCACCTGCATCCGGCCTGGCTCACGTTCAAGGAAGGCAAACGTCATAGCGATCGGCTCTGCGATTACGGGCCGGCCGAGCAGGTCGAATTGATCCGCCACGGTAAGGAACTCCTGGAAAAACAGGGAGCCGAAATCGTCGCCTTCCGCGCGGGCGGCTTCGCGGCCGATGATCGCCAATACCAGGCCCTGCGCGAGTTGGGCATCCCCCTGAGTTCCAGTTATTGCCTGGGTTACCGCGATCAAGGATGCGAAATCGCCGGCTTCGGAGAACGCAACGATGTCTTTCCCGCCCAAGGCGTGTGGGAAATCCCCGCTTCCACCTACCGCATCCGCGATGTCCGCAAGTTGTTGGGCTTCTCCCGCAAACCGCTCCAGGTGGGCTGCACCACGGCGGGCAATGCCCGGCGCGTGCTGGAACGGGCCGGCCGCGAGGGCATGCGCTGCCTGACCTTGCTGCTGCACAATTGGGAATGCCTGGATCGCGCCGCGGATGATTGGTCTTGGAAACCGATGCGAACGAACACGTCGGTGGCGCGGGAATTCGAAGCGACCTGCGCCTACCTGGCCGACGCCCGCGGGCGTTGGCGCGTGACCACCTTCGCGGAAGCGGCCCGGGAATTGGGCCCGGTCCCGGCGGCCCTGCAGGCCGCTTCGGGATCCGCGCGGACGGCGTCGGCATCGCGGTCCGCGGGCCGAAACGGCGCGCCCACGGTGCCCAGCCTCAATCGAATCTACGTTCCCATGTGAACCGCGTTCCGCGCGGTGACGGCCTAGGGTAACACCCCGGTTACTTAGGCGCGGATTTTTTCCGCGCGGCCGCCCGCTTCGCCGCAGGCGGGGCCGCGACCTGCTTCCCGCCCCCGACCGAAGCCTTGAAGAAATGCACGTCCACGTCCATGCCCGTCACGGCTATGAACACGTTGTGCGAGGGCACGTAGCGCCAGCGCCCGAAGATGCCGTTGGCCGTGGGCGTGGGCGCGCCGGTGGCGGACCGCTTTTCCCATACCTTGCTGTCCAGATCCAGGCTATAGGCCGATCCGCCGGACCAGCCCACCAGGCGGTCCGAAACCGGATCGTACTCCACCCCGGGGTTGTCGGCATTGACGATGGTCTTGTCCCCCGTGGTCTCCAGGGTAACCCGCCCGCTACCCGGGTTCTTGAGATCGTAGGCGGTGATGGTACCCTGGCCCACCTGCAGGTATTGGTTGCGCTTGCTGTCGATGGCCGCGGTCTGGTAGTAGGAACCCTTGGAGTCGAGCCGCTTCCAGGTGTTGGCGTCCACGTCGTAAGAGCTGAAACCGGTCTCGTCCACGTAATACACCAGCTTGGTGCCGGGATCGTAGGCGCTGTTCACGCCGCAGCTGTTGCCGTTGGGGATGTCGCCCTTGGGCTGCATGCGTTGCCATTTCCTGGCGGCCATGTCGAAGGTCCAGGTCTCGCGCATGGTGCAGGCCTTGCCGTCGCAATTGAAGGCCCCGCCTTGCAGAAAGAGCTTGCCGGCGTGGGCGATGTACGAGACCCCATTATAGGTGTGGCGCACGATAGGCTGGCCGCAGGGGTTGGGATCGGAGCACACGAAATCGGTACACGGCTCGGTGAGCCGGGTCCATTTCAGGTTTTCCATGGAAAAGGAATACAGCTCGTTGCCCTTGTAATTGCCCAGGCCGCCGCCCAATACGATCAGGTTGCCGCTGACCGGGTCCAATGTGCCGCCGCTCCAGGCTTCCATCATCAGGTTGGGATCACCCAGGTCCTTGGCCGTGGAAAGCGCGCCGCGCAGCTTGGTATTGGGCTGGGCGAACCAGGTGCCCGTGGCCAGGCTGTCGATATGGTTGGGGGTGGTGTCCTTGGGGACGGTGTCGTGGGGATTGGTGATGGAGCTCGCGGTGGCCGTAAGCGTACATGCCGCGGGCAGGATGAATACGGCGGGAAGCACGATGCCGGAAAGCACGCAGACGGGAAAAGCCAAGGTTAGGAATGCCTTTGCCGTCCTCCCCATCAAGTTCCGTTATGCGCTTCGGCCCAGCGCAACCGCACGATGCACACGCCTTGGGGCAGGACAGGGGCTGCCCCGGTAATCGACCAGGAAAGATGGTGTTCGCCGGCCTTCTGCACGCCCTGATCCAGGCGGGCGGCCAGGCGACCGCGGGAATCGAACACGTCCGCTATCACGCGGCCGGTCTGGTCCAGCGTATAAGCCAGGGGCGCGCCGGAGCCCGGTACCCACAGGCCACTGCCCAATTGCTTGCGGCGCGCCGGGGCGCCCGGGCGCAGGCCTTCGGGAACGCCGTCCTGGGCCTTGGGGACGATGGCGTATTGCGGCGACTCGGAGAAATCCTGCTTGGGAACGCGGGTACCGTACTTGGTCCAGCCGTCGGAGGCGCCCGGGGTCTTGAAATCCACGGCGGCCGCCAGGGCCGGCTGCATATTGGCCCCGTAGCCGGTCCCCAATTCCGGATACCCGTCCATGGCCACGCCCGTGCAGGTGAACGCCCCCGGGAAGTTGGCCTTGTAGATTTCCGCCAGGGTCCCATAGGTCGACGATTTGTCGGCCGGGCCTATTTGCAAGGAGTAGGCGCTGGCGTGCAGCCAGCAATAGCCGGGATCGGTCATGCGGCCCGTTACGAACTTGGTCTTGAAGCCCAGGAAGGGACGGACGCTCGTGAACCCGAGCTCATTCACGTAGCTCATGGCCCAGGTGAAGAAGTCATCCTGCCACGGGGCCAGGCCGAAAGGATCGTACACGTCGTCGTAGCGGTAGCCGATGGTATTGGCCTTGGGGTTGCCCACGTATTCGTCCGTGTACCATTTGATGTTGTTTTCCAGCTTGTTGCGGAAGTACGCCTTGAGGGGATGATTGTCAGGGGCGATGTAGGCGGCCTGCGCCAGGTTACGCATGCCCCATGCCTGGCCGCGCACTTCGACCCACTTGAGCAGGCCCTTGGCGAAATCGCGGTAGGTGGGATTGCCGATGGCCATTTTCCAGTTGGCCCAGAACAGCAACTCTTCCATGTAGAAGTAATCGCCCGTGAACAGGTAGGGATAGTAGGCCGCGGCAGGATCGTGGGCGCGCTCGGCGCGGAAGCTTTCCGTCTGCGCCACCGGGCGCAGCAGGTATTGCGATTTCTTGGTGACCGGATCGATGGCGTCCTCGGGGTCGCCCAGGTCGGTCGCGTAGGGATAGGTATCCAGGTTGACCATCTGGTCCGTCGCCTTGTCGCGGTAATGCACGGGATAGGCGCCCATGCAGGTACCGTTGGCCAGCACATTGGCGCGGGCGCGCGGGTCCATGCTGATGATGTACTTGGCCGTCCAATTGGGCGAAGGCCCGATGCCGGCTTGGGCTCCGCCGTCCCCCATGTCCGGCGTGAGGTTGCCGTTGGTCATGGGTTCGAAGTCGGCCGGCATCCCCGCGATCGCGCTCTCCGCGATCTTGACGGTCTTGTCGTAGTAGGGAATGGCTTGGGTGGTGAGGATGTAGTCGCGATCCTGTTCGATGGTGACGGAAGGTTCGCCGCCTACCCAGCCGATGCGGCGCCAGCGGGCGTGATGCGCATGCTTGAGGCCCGCCTTGGTATACACGCTGGTGCTGCCCACCGTGAAGGCGGCATCGTAGGTGAAGCCCTGGGGATTGGGTTCGAAGGCCCAGTCGTTCTCGACGTAGGCGTCGACGCGTACGTACTTAAAGCCCTGGTAAGCGCGGATGTTGTAACGGATGGCGAGATGGGGATGGGCCGCGCCGGCTGTGGTCTTGGCGGGCGTGCCGACAATCCACTCCGAAACCAGATCGCCGGAAAGCCATTGCGCGGGCTTGGCCGCGGCCAACAGGGCCTTGGCGGAAGCTTCGTAGCTGGTGCCGCCTACGTTGAGGCTTACTTTGGCGTCGAAGGAGGAAGCCAACAGATCGGCCAGGGCTACGGGCGCCGCCGACTTGGCCGCTCCCGGCTCGAAGGCGATGGTCTTGGTTTCCCCCGCGGCGAGGGCGTCCAGCATCACGGTTACCACCGCGTGGCGGATGGTGCCGTCGTCATGCTTGCATTTGACGTCGACCTGGACGGGAACGTCGGTGCCCCCGGCGCTGGCGGAAAGGCCTTGGGTGGCTTTGAAGTCGCCGGGGCGGAAGGGTTGGCCGAAGGTGACGGGCACCTTGGTGAGGGCCGCGCCGGTATTCTTGACCTTGATGGTGAACAGGGCCGCGGCCTGGGCCTGCATCGCCAGGGAAGCCAGGGCCGTCAGCGCGAAGACGCCCGCGCGCGAGAGGTTGCGGATGTTCATGGTGTCCACCTTACGGTTTGCCGGGCCAATGTTTGGCCCGCGTCCTTCCAAGTCAGAATATAGGATCCGAAAGCCAAGGGCGAGCCACCCGCGCCGCGCGAAACCCATTCCAATTCGGGCGCGGCTTTGAGGGACGCGATTTTCCGGCCTTGTATGTCGGTTACCACTACTTCTCCCGCGGCCTTGCCGCCAGGGCCCTGCAGCGCCAGCCGCAGGCGGTCCCCGGCGCGCCCGGCGCTGATCCCGAAAGCGCGCGGGAAGCTCTGGGCCAACCGCTTCACGTCCAGGATACCGGGATTCTGCTGAGGTTCTCCCAGCAGGGACGAGGCCAGGTCATTGACATATTCCTCGATGTTCGTGTAACCGTCGTTGTCCTTGTCCAGGATATTGTCCGCGGCGCTGGCGGGATTGAGGCCCATGGCCGACTCCCAGAAGTCGGGCATACCGTCATTGTCCCCATCGGCCGGGGCCGCGGGTCCGCTGGTGATCTTGGCGTCGTCGATCTTGGCCAGGCCCCCGGTGCCGTTCTTGACTTCGCCCACGGTGCGCGTGTTCATGGGGTCCCGCGGCCAGGCGCCCACCTTCGCGAGCACCAGGTCGTAAGCCAGCTTGGCCGTAGCCGTGGTCACGGCGGGCATGTCCCAGGCGGAAGGCATGGCGGTGGGATTGTCGAAGTTGCGATCGAGTACGGCCGTCTTTTCCGTGCCGCCCTTGGCGATCCATACGTTGTCATGGTCGTACACCTTGGTGGTCGAGCCCAGGCGTACGGGGGGATGGTCGGTTCCGGCGGCGGTGATGGGGCCGGCCTTGAAGTAATTGCCGGTCAGGTTCCAGCGCAGTTCGCCCCCGGCGATGATTTCCACGTCGATGAAGCGGGCCGCTTCGGAGTTGTAGCACAGATTGTTGCGGTAATCGATCATGCCGAATTCCGGGATGGGCTCTTCGGCCCAATGCATGTGGGGCCCGCCGCGGTTAACGTGGTTGGCGTACAGGTTATGATGCAGTGAGATGTAATTGGTGGGAACGTAGGCCAGCAGCTGCCCGTAGGCCTGGCCATGGGACGAATTGGCGATGGTGCACCATTGGAAGGTGAAATGGTGATCGGCGGTGGCATCCGAGGTCTCGTCCCTCGCGCCCGAGAAGTCGACATGATCGAAGATGAAATGATGGGCCGTGTTCATGGTGAACGCATCCTGGTTATCGGCTCCGGCGCGGAAGCGCAGGAAGCGCCAGATGCCGTCGTGGAAATTGCCCTGGTAGCACATGATGATGGAGGAGCCTGCGGCCGAGGAGGTAAAGGTGACCCCGCCCGGAGAGGTTTGTCCCGCAATGGTGACGTCGGAATTCTTGGCTTCGAGGTACCAGCCCTGATCGTAGCCGTCGGGATCGAGATCGATTACCCCGGAGACGCGGAACACGATGGTGCGCGGTCCCGTAGCCTGCAAGGCCTCCCGGAACGATCCGGCGCCCGTGGCCTTGGTGGTGGTGACGATGTAGACCTTGCCGCCGCGGCCGCCCTTGGTGTCGGCGCCCCAGCCTTCGGCGCCGGGAAAGGCGGGTAAGGCGGAGGCGAGGGAGGCGGAGAGGAGCAGGGTCGCGGCGAAAGCGGGGATGCTGGGCACATGCAGCATAATGACCATCCTTTGTCGGGAGCGCGAGCCCATTCCGCGCTCACTTTATATTACCATTTCCACGGACCCAAATGCCGAAAATGGATCGACTAAACCCCCAAGATTGCGTATTCCATAAAATTATGCGGAACCAAAAGTACGGCGGATTCGGAGAACCGGTTCCATGAAGGGATTTTTGGCTGGTTACCTCCGAGGCGCGAAAAACGTCCCGGAAAATCCCGAATGGAATCGGCGCCTTACCGCCTGGGAGGCGGGCCTGCATGAAGGCGGTCTGAAAAAATCCGTATCCGGCCCGTTCACGCTATGGTTGTACTCGCGCAGCATCGTCCCCTGCGAAAGCAACCAACGGCTCATCGTAGGTGCAGGCGGCGGCGCCATGCACCTGTACGCGGGCCCGCGCGTGGACCTTTCCCAGGAAACCTTGCCGTTACCCTCGGCAGGTACCGCGGCCGAGGCGGCGCGCGATGCCCGGCTTTTCACCCGCGGCATGGAAACGGCCGTCCTGATCGCGGCACGCGCCGATGGCTCCCTGCTCGTCAAAACCGATCTGTTGAATTCCCTTTACGTCTACGTGCTGGAAACCCCGACCCATGTCTGGCTTTCCACCTCTTCGCTGTTGCTGGCCCATCTGGCCGGCGCCGGCATCGATGCCGTTCCCGCCGCCGAGTTCCTCGCCACCGGTTCCATCTACGGCAACCGTTCGCTGTACCAGAACATCTCCACCCTCAAGCCCTCGCGCATGTACGTGTGGAAGGGCGCGGCCGCCCGCAGCGAGGCCGAATACTGGCGCATCGGCGAGATCGCTTTCGGATCCCTGGGTATCGACAAGGCCCTGGAGCAGATGCTCATCGCCATCGACGAGGATTGCAAGCGTCTCAAGGGATTGGGCCGTTACGTATTCGATCTCACCGGCGGATACGACTCCCGTTGCAACCTGGGCTTCGCCCTGCGCAACCGCCTGGACTTCCGCACGACGGTTTCGGGCCCCGAGTCCGATGAGGATGTGCGCGTGGCCGCCGCCATCGCGGCCCATTACCGGCTCAAGCATACCCGCGTGGAAAGCGGGCAACGGGACGCCGGCGGTATCGGCCCCGGCGCCGCAGCGGCCCTGGTATACGCCGACGGCGAATACGATGCCATCGAGTATACCAAGATCATGGATATCCACGCGCGCGACTTCGCTCCCACCGAGATCAGCGTGCACGGCTCGACCGCGGACGTGATGCGGAATTATTTCCTGCATCCCAGCTTCTACAAAGGCTCTCCCACCGGGGACGTCGACTTCGCGGGCCTCATCGCCAAACGCTTTCCGCCCTCCGTGGACGTGCGCAGGCTCATGCGCCCGGCCCATGCTTTCGACTGGGCCGCGCATATCCGCGAGCGCATCGGGCAATACGATCTGGAAGGCCGCCCCGCTTTCGCGCGGCTGGACAATATATACCTGCGCATCCGCATGCAGTTCTGGCAAGGGCGCATCGCCAGCGCCACCAACCGCATCCACGGCAGCTTCACTCCCTGGAACAATATCGACGCGCTGTCCGCCGTGCTCGCCTGCAAGTGGGAAGACAAACGTTCCCATATGCTCAGCCGCGCCCTGCTGTCCCGCCTGCATCCCGGCCTCACCGGCTTTCCCATCGCGGGCGGCAACGTGGCGGGTCCGGGCGCCCTGGACACGGCCATGGCCCTGCCCCGCAAGGCCGTGGCCTTCGCGGCCAAGGTCCGCAACAAGTTGCTGAAACCCCCGCCGCGCCCCGGCGCCGAGCTGGATTCGGCTTTCCTGCGCAAAGAGGTTCCCGCCCGCATCGGCATCCTGCAGGATATCCTCGACCCCCAGGCCTTCCAGGCCGGGGGCGTGAACGGGATCGATTATTCCGGAAACGCGAAAGTACTGGCGCGGGCCTACACCCTCATCGCCGCCGCGGAAAGCCTGGCCAGCGGCCGGGCGCCTTAGCCGCCTCAGCCACCATAGCCGACCTAGCCGAGCCTAAGGCCCCGTCCACAGGCTCGCCTTCATGGAGGTATTCCACCAGGTGGGATGATGCCCGCGTCCCGACTTGTCGGTGATGTCATCCGGGGTGGGGTTGAGGTTCAGGTACCACATGTTCTGGCTGCCTGCCGAGGTGCTCTGGGGCGCATTGATCTCCGCCAGGATATCGGAGACGGAGAGCTTGGCGTTGTAAAGCTGGATCCCCCGCAAGGTGCAATTGCAATGTTCGCTGATGGGCGAGAACTGCGCGTTGCCGAAGGTGAGCGAGTTGGTGCGACCGCTTAAGGGTCCGTAGCTCGGATCGACCGATACCCTGATGACCTTGGTCGTGTCCGGGAGATCCCAATAGAACTCGTGGATCTTGGCGTTGCCGGCATCCCAGACACGCACCGCCTGGGTGCGCCAGACATTATAGCCCAGTGAGGTCGAGTGCCCGTTGGCATCGTTGATCCAATCATGGCCGCTCACCGAGAATTCCCAGTTGTGGGTGGTGCTGTTGTCCGGAGGCGTCGTGGCCGGGTAGGGATGGGCCCCGTAGAAACCATTGCCGGTGTAATCGCCTTCGGGCCCCCAGAAGAAGGTCGTGTAATACCCGGCCTGCGGCCGGGGATTGACGCGGAAGACGATGGTGGCGGGATACATGGGCTGCAGGTTGCCGCCGGTGAAGTGGAATCTCGAATCGTAGTAAGGGTTGTCGTTGCCATTGAATACCAGGCCGGTAATGGCGCCGCCTCCCGGACCCTGGACGGTAACGGTGGCGAAGGCGTTGGCCGATCCGCCGGCGCCGGTGCAGGTCAAGGTGTAGGTGCTGTTGGAGCTGAGGGCGCCGGTGGATTGCGATCCGCTGACGGCCTTGCTGCCGCTCCAGGCCCCGCTGGCCGTGCATCCGGTAGCGTTGCTCGAAGACCAGGTGAGCGTAGAGCTTGACCCGCTGCTGACCGAGGTGGGATTGGCGGTGAGTGTCACCGTGGGAACGGGCGGCGGCGGCGCGTTGACGGTAACGGTGGCGGAGGCGTTGGCCGATCCGCCTGCGCCGGTGCAGGTCAAAGTGTAGGTGCTGTTGGAGCTGAGGGCGCCGGTGGATTGGGATCCACTGACGGCCTTGCTGCCGCTCCAGGCCCCGCTGGCGGTGCATCCGGTGGCGTTGCTCGAAGACCAGGTGAGCGT
>JAHFCH010000255.1 GCA_023249635.1 Fibrobacterota bacterium | reverse complement strand
TGGTGAAGTTGGGGTCATCGTAAGCGACCTGGAGATGGGTGATGGCCTCTTCCAGGGCGGGCAACAGGACTTGGGCGATGGAATCCTGGACAGCGTGGAACTCGGGCCAGGTTTGGGCGGCCACGGCCACCTTCTGGAGCACGGCCATGCGCTTAAGGGGCGCATCCTCGGTGAGCTTGGGTTCGAAGGGCGATTGGCCTTCGACGGTCTGGTTGATGACGGTGCTGAGCTTGGGGGACTGGGCGGCCAGCAGGACGCCGGTTACCGCGAGGCCGAGCTGGGCCTTGGAATTGCCTGGGTTGAGGCGGACGGCTTCGGCGAATTGGCTGTTGGAATTCTTGAGGGCGGTCAGGTCTTCCTTACCGTAGCTGTAGGGGCCGTTCTGCATGCGGGCGACGTTCGATTCCAGATCCCCGGTAGCGCGAGTGGCAGCATCGTTCGATTTCTTGGTCTCCTCGGCGCTGGGTCCGCTGTTGTCGGACCCGAAAATGCAGCCCGAAAGCCAGGTGGTGGAAACGGCCACGGCGGCCAGTATCAATAGTTTATGGGGTGAACGCATGCGGACTCCTTGAAGTGAATTATTGCGGGCCCGAACGGGGGGGCATTGTCAACAAGACGACCGGCCCCTGCCCAAGCGCTACGATTAATTTTTGGACGGCCCCGGACCTCGGGAATGTTCCTCTAGTGCTGATTGTTACCCCTCGCGGACAACGGTCAGTATAATAGATTGGTGTAACTAGGCAGATTATCCCAAAAAACAGGTGCTTATGCCATCAGCGTATCAGAAATCCGACGAGGTCGTACTAACCCTGGGCGCGAAAATCTGGGAAGAAATGCGCGGAGAGGTCCCCGGCATCTTCAACAAGGATTTCTGGCAGGGCCGCATTCTGGAATGGGCCATGAAAGACCCTTCCTTCCGGGTGGATCTGTTCCGGCTGGTGGACGTACTGCCGGTCCTCAAAAGCCGCAAACAGGTGTGGACCCACATGCGCGACTACTTGTTGCGCGAAGGTCGCCCGCTTCCGACGGTATTGAGTGTCGCCCTAAAGGCCGCCTCGGGAGGCCTGACCGGCGTGGTCGGCGTGGAGGTTATCAAGCGCAACGTCGTCAACATGGCGGAGAATTTCATCCTGGGTCATGACGCGGCCGAAGCCGTTCCCATCTTGCGCAAGCTGCATTCCCAGGGAATCGGTTTCACCGCGGATCTGCTGGGCGAAGCGACGCTTACCGGGCCGGAAGCCGATGCGTACCTTGCGCGTTACCGTGATCTTATCGAAACCCTTTCCGCCGAGGTGCGCGGCTGGAAGCCGGATCCGGTCCTGGATACCGGGCATGCCGGCCCGATACCGCTGGCCAACGTCTCCATCAAGCTTTCCGCGCTCGAAGGACGGCTCGATCCCGTGAATACCTCAGGCTGCGTGGCGCGCTTGAAGGCGAAGGTGCTTCCACTGTTCCTGTTGGCCAAGGAACGCAATGTGTTCCTGAATGTCGATCTCGAGAACTGGCAATTGCACGGCATCACCTACGATCTGTTCGAGGAGATTCTCGCCCATCCGGAACTGCGCGGCTGGCCGCATGTGGGCATCGTGGTGCAGGCTTACCTCAAATCCGCGCCGGCCGATCTGGCGCGACTCTTGTCCCTGGCCAAAGGGCGCGGTGCGCCCATTACCGTGAGATTGGTAAAAGGCGCGTACTGGGATTATGAAGTCGCCATGGCCAAGCAATGGGGATTGCCTTGCCCGGTGCTGACCGCAAAGCCGGCTACGGACGCCCAGTATGAATCCCTGTCGCGCGTTCTGCTTACCGAGTATCGTCATCTTTCCCCGGCTTTCGGGTCGCATAACCTGCGGTCCCTGATTCACGCGGTGGTAACGGCCGATGAACTCAAGGTGCCGCGTAACGCTTTCGAGATGCAGATGCTGTACGGCATGGCCGAGCCGGAGCGCAAAGTCCTGCGCGCGCGGGGCCACCGCTTGCGCGTCTATTCGCCTGTCGGGGCTTTGCTGCCCGGCATGGCCTACCTGGTGCGTCGACTGTTGGAGAATACCTCCAACTCGGGATTTCTGCGCCAGAGCTACCACGAAGGCGAGGACATCAAGGCCTTGTTGGCCGCGCCCGATCCCGCCGCTCCCAGCCCCATCATCCCGGGCTTCACGGCCGACGTAACCGATATGGTACCGGGGGATTTGTCGACGCCGTTCCGCAATTGCCCCCGTACCGATTTCGCCCTGCCCGACGCGCGGGCCGCTTACTCCCGCGCCCTTACGGATTGGAAAGGCCGGTTCCCGGTACGCGTTCCCGTGCTTAGGGACGGACGCGAGGATCCCGCGCCGGATTCCCGGCCCTGGACGTCTCCCAACGACACCAACCTGATCGTCGCCCGGGTCGATATGGCTTCGGCCGCGCAGGCGGACAAGGCCGTAGAGGCGGCGGAAAAGGCATTGGCGGCTTGGCGCGATCGTCCGCTTTCCGAACGCGCGGGTTTGCTGGAAAAACTCGCGGGCTTTCTGGAAGCCGATCGTATCCGCCTCGCGGCGGCGCAAACCCTGGAGACGGGGAAGCCCTGGCAGGAAGCGGATCTGGACGTGGCGGAGGCGGTGGACTTCTGCCGCTACTATGCGCGCCAAGCTTTACTCGAATTGGCGCCGCGGTCCCAGGGACAGGCCCCCGGCGAGATGAATACCCTGGCGTATTCGGGTCGCGGGCCCGTGGCCATTATAGCGCCCTGGAATTTCCCCTTGGCCATAATCTGCGGAATGGCCACGGCCGCCCTGGTGGCCGGGAATACCGTCATCCTCAAGCCGGCCGAGCAAAGCAGTCTCACCGGCTGGCTATTGCATCAGGCCATGCTCAAGGCGGGAATTCCCGCTGGGGCCGCGCAGTTCCTGCCGGGGCTGGGCGAAATCGTAGGCGCCCGCCTGGTGGAGCATCCCAAGGTCGCGCAGATCGCCTTCACGGGCAGCTTGCAAGTGGGAACGCATATCCTTCGCGAGGCGGCCGTGCTGCGTCCCGGCCAGCTTCGCCTCAAGCGCGTAGTCTGCGAGATGGGGGGCAAGAATGCCATCCTCATCGATGATGATGCGGATTTGGATGATGCCGTGATCGGCGTGCTGAAAAGCGCATTCGGGTACGCGGGGCAAAAATGTTCGGCGTGCTCCCGCGTCATCGCGGTAGGCGACGTATATGCGACGTTCGTGGAAAGGTTGGCGGCGGCTTGCGAAACCCTGGTGGTTACCGGGGCGGAATCGCCGGCCTGCGACGTGCCTCCCGTAATCGATTCCGACTCCCGGGCCCGCCTGGAAAAGCTCATCGCGGATCCGGGGCCCGGGGCCCGGCTCATCTACCGAGGCCCCTCTCCGGGCGGCGGACAATTCGTGGGCCCCGTGATTTTCGAAGTGACCGATGCGGGCCATAAGCTGATGCAGGAGGAATTTTTCGGGCCGGTTCTGGCGGTGATGCGCGCCGAGGATTTCGATCGGGCGCTGGATCTCGCCGGATCGACTCCATTCGCCCTGACCGGAGCCGTATTTACGCGCAGCCCCAGCCACATTGATTCCGCGCGCGCCCGCTTTAGGGTCGGCAATCTTTATATCAATCGCGGGTCCACCGGCGCGCTAGTGGAACGCCAGCCTTTCGGCGGATTCGGCCATAGCGGTTTGGGCACCAAGGCGGGCGGACCAGGATATCTGGGTCTATTCGCCGATCCCTATTGCATTACCGAGAATACCATGCGCCATGGATTCACTCCCGAAATCCAAACCTGATCTCCAGTAACGGCAACAACGGAGTTGTCGTCGTGATCGGATTGTAACCATTTCTTTAAACATTCCGACGTAGGGTATTCCTATTTACCTGGGAAAGGCCTAATTTTGCTCCCCGAGTTACTTCCAGTTTTTTTCCGGAGTCTAAAGCGCGTGATATATCCTGATTCGTTTTCCATGTACGGCGTATTGTTGTTGGGCATCTTCGGCCTGGGCCTGAGCTTGCTTGCGTTGCGTAGCGGCGCCCGCAAACCCGCGGCCTTGTTGAGCCAAACCTTGCACCGGGATTTGGATCGTCTGTTCGGCGACATCGGCCGGGGCTTGCGGATGCTCGGCACGCCTACACGCTTCGGAGGCATGGGCCTGTTTCGTGAAAAGCAAACGGAAGTCGAGCGCCAATTGAGCGAGTTGCAAGGGCGGCTACGGCACTTGGAAGACGGCGTGCGCAATCGCTACGAAGAACGGGCCCAACGGATCTTGGCCCAGGCTGCCCGCTTCGGCATCACCCTGCCCCCTCCCTGAACATTTCGCAGGCTTGGGAGACCCCGCCTGGCAGGTTGATTTCGGCCTGATTCGCGCGTTTCCGCCCTCTGGTTCCAGGTCCTAACCCCTTTTTCCTATCTTTAAGGCCTTTTCGGAAGGCCATTTTCCCATGGATGCACGCCCTCTCGCCCTGACGCTGAACGCTTTTGATTTGGCCGATAAAAGCCTATCCGGGGAAGAACTGACCCGGGAAGAAGGTTTGGCGATCTTGGCATGGCCCGATGCGGACATCCTCTCCCTGATGCACGCCGCCTACAAAGTGCGCCATGCGGCCTTCGGCAATAAGGTCAGACTCAATTATCTGGTCAATATCCAGAGCGGGATTTGCCAGGAAGATTGCGGTTATTGTTCCCAATCGGCGGTCGCCGACGTGCCCGTCGAGAAGTACAAGCTGATGACTCCGGAAGAGGTGGAAGCGGCGGCGGAGAAGGCGGTGGCCAACAAGGCCGCGCGCCTGTGCATGGTGGCTTCCATGCGCGGCCCTTCGGACCGCGACATCAAGGGCGTGGCCGACGCCGTACGGCGCGTGAAGGATCGCTTTCCCCAGTTGGAATTGTGCGCATGCCTGGGCCTGTTGAAGGATGGCCAGGCCGACACCTTGAACGAAGCCGGCGTAGACGCTTATAACCATAATCTGAATACCAGTGAACGCCATTACGGCGAGATCTGCTCGACCCACGGTTTTTCGGATCGTCTGGACACGGTACGTAAGGTGCGCGAAGCCGGAATCTCCTCGTGCAGCGGCGCGTTGTTCGGAATGGGCGAGACGCGCGAAGACGTTATCGACGTGGCCTTCCGCCTGCGCGAACTCGGGGTGGATTCGATTCCCGTGAATTTCCTGATCCCCTTCAAGGGTACGGCCCAGGGCCATCGGGAAGAGCTGACGCCCGTGTATTGCCTTAAAATCCTGGCGTTGTTCCGGCTTTCCAATCCCTTCTCGGAAATCCGCATCGCGGGCGGGCGCGAACTGCATTTGCGCAGCCTACAGCCGTTGGGCCTGTATGCGGCGAATTCGATTTTCGTGGGCGACTACCTCACCACCGAAGGCCAGGCCGGTTCCCTGGATCGCGAGATGATCCGGGACCTGGGATTCGAAGTGGTGGGCGAATCGGGCCCGGAAGGCGCGCCCGCACCCCTGGTGGATCGCGTGACCCTGACCTCCCGTAAAATCCGCGAGGCGAAACCGGCCTGAGGCTGCGCGGGCCGCGTCCCAGCCGCCCGGTTATCCCCCATGATAGTCCTCGTCGATTACAAAGCCGGCAACCTCACCTCGGTCCAGCTCGCCTTGGCCGAAGTGGGCCACGAGTCGGTCATCTCCTCCGACCCTTCCGTAATCTCCGCCGCCGATCGCCTGGTATTCCCCGGAGTCGGCGCTGCCGGTTCGGCGATGGAAGAAGTCAATCGCCTGGGGCTCGCGCCCGTACTGAAGGATTTCGTAGCCACGGGAAAACCATTCCTGGGCATTTGCGTAGGTTGCCAGATTATCCTCGACTGGAGTCTCGAGGACGGCCGTACGGCGTGCCTCGGCCTGATCCCCGGCGGTACCGAAATCTTCACGCCAGGCCCGGGCTCCAAGGTACCGCACATGGGCTGGAATCATGTCGGCTTCTACCGGCCCCATCCGCTTTTCGAGGGCATCCCGGACCGCAGCCATTTCTATTACGTGCATAGTTATTACCCCACGCCCTCGGATCATGCAGATGTACTGGCGGAATCGGACTACGCCGGGGTACGTTTCGCGGCCATATTGGGCCGCAAGAATCTGGCCGCGGTGCAGTTCCACGTTGAGAAAAGCGGTGCGCACGGATTGCGCCTGCTGAAGAATTTCTGCGCCTGGGATGGCGGATGCTGACCAAACGAGTCATCGTCTGCCTCGACGTACGTAACGGCAAGGTTACCAAGGGCGTGAAGTTCGCAGGCAACGTCGATCTGGGCGACCCGGTGGAAATGGGCGCGCAGTATTACCGCGATGGCGTTGATGAACTCGTGTTCTACGACATCATGGCGTCCGCCGAGAAGCGCCCCATCGATATCGCCATGGTGCGCGCCGTGGCCCGCAAAGTATTCATTCCCTTCTCCGTGGGCGGCGGCATCCGCAACCTCGAAGACATGCGCGAAGTGTTGCTCGCGGGCGCGGAAAAAGTCAGCGTAAACTCCCTCGCGGTCCAGAACCCGGACATCATCTCCCAAGGCGCCCGCGCCTTCGGCAAGCAGTGCATCGTGCTAGGCATGGACGCCAAGCGCTCGGACGCCCCCGGCCTGCCCTCGGGCTACGAAGTCTATGTCCAAGGGGGCCGCAAGGCCATGGGCATCGACGCCGTCGACTGGGCCCGCCGCGCCGTATCCCTAGGCGCCGGTGAAATCTGCGTCAACTCAATCGACGCCGACGGGACCAAGTCCGGCTACGAACTCAAGCTCACCCGCCTCATCGCCGACGCCGTAGAAGTCCCCGTGATCGCCTCCGGCGGCGCCGGCACCCCCGCCCACCTCGTCGACGTCTTCCGCGAAGGCCGCGCCGACGCCGGTCTGGTAGCCTCCATGGTCCACTACGGCACCTACTCCCTCCCCTCCATCAAATCCGCCCTCGCCACCGCCGGCATCCCCGTGCGCTCCGTCCCTTAACAACTGCGCCCACGCGCACAGCCGTTTCCCGCTTCTACACCTACTTTCCCTTCCAACGCCGAATGCAAACGCTGCGGAAATTCCGCATGTAATGCGTCGGCCGGGCGGTGAATTGCGATCGGGTAGGTGTAAAGTCATTGTAAGGACCGTCCCTGTAATGACAATGACATTACTCCGAGACAATCGCCACGCTGAGCGTGATGGCTGAGCGTGATGGCCGTGCGTTGTCATGTCATTGTCGGGACACTCACTGCAATGACAATGACATTACTGGGATGGAACATGAATTTTTTGCGGCGCGGCAATAATTGCCGGACCGCTGGTGGAAAAGGAGAGAAGAAACATGAACGTGAGACAAGAGTCCGAATACTGGAAAGCGATTCAGGCAAAGATCCGGGAGGAGAAACGGTTGGAAGGGGAAAGCCGGGGGTATGCCGTCTGGGCGGATCAAAATCGGAAGGATGGACAAATCACATTCCGCATCGGCCGCGTCGATTACTTCAAACTGAGGCGCATGGCCCAAGCCCGTCGTATGAAATACCAGACCATGCTGCGGGGAATCCTTCGGGAAGCCATTGAGCGGGACGACAACGCACTGAAAACCAAGCTGGGCCGCGGGGAGGCTGACGCCCCTAGGTAGCGCCGGCGAGGCTTTAGAGTGTGCCCGAGGCGCCCATATCCTGGGTTTTGCTATGTTTACGGGCGCAACACGAGGAGCTTCCCATGGAAGAGATTTCGAGTCTGAAGGAACGCGTCAAGCGCCTATGGGGGTATCTTTGACCTCTCCCACAAGGAAGAGGAAATAGCGCTACTCGAGCGCAGTGCGTCGGAGCCGGGGTTCTGGTCCGACACCGCCAAAGCCCAGAAAGTCCAGAAGCAGTTGAAGACCCTCCAGTGGTGGGTCGATCAATGGAAGTCGCTCGACACGCAGGTGGGCGAGCTGGAAATGCTTGCGCAGATGGCGGAAGAGGATAAGGACGAGGCCTCGCTCAGGGAAGCGAAGGATTCGGCCGTGGACTTGGAAGGCAAGGTCCGGGAGCTGGAGCTTAAGAAGATGTTGGGGGGCGAGGACGATGAGAAGCCCGCCATCCTGAGCATCCATCCGGGGGCGGGCGGCACGGAGTCGCAGGATTGGGCGCGCATGCTTTTGCGCATGTATATCAGCTGGTTGCAGAAGAAGGGCTTCAAGTACGAGATCCTGGACGAGCAGCCGGCGGAAGACGCGGGCATC
>JAHFCH010000254.1 GCA_023249635.1 Fibrobacterota bacterium | reverse complement strand
CGAAGAACGCGCCAAAGCCCTGGGCGTGAAGGCGAACTTCCCGGGTTGGGTCTCGGGACGGGAATTGGCGCGGGTGATCCTGGACCATCGCGCGGTATGCCTGCCCAGCCGCGAAGAATCTTTCGGCAATGCCGTGGTCGAGACGCTGGCGCTGGGACAGGGCCTGGTCAGCACCCGGGCCGGATCGATTCCGGAAGTCGCCGGCCCCTGGGGTCGCTTGGCGCCGTCGGAAGATATCGCCGCCTTGGCCGAAGCCCTGGAGGCCGAGTTGCGCAGCAACCCGGAGTGGCAGCAGCGCCATCGCCAACGGGAATACATCCGCTCCCGCTATAGCTGGGGCCGGGCCGCGCTCCGTTACCGCGCCGTCTATTCGCCGCTGCCTCCGGGCAAACCGCGCATCCGCCGCGCCCAGCCCGCGCCGGCCCCGGCAGCTTAGGCCGCCGTTCGCGCTTCGCGCGCGCCGATTTACCGGAACCTCGGAACTATATTTCACCCATGCCCCAATCCCCCAGCGCCGCCGCTCCCCTCCTCGAAGTAGAAGGCTTGCGCGTGGTGTTCGGCCGCGGCAAGGATCTCGTCGAGGCCGTTCGCAACGTGGGCTTCAAGGTGGGCCGGAATGCCACCCTGGGATTGGTAGGGGAGAGCGGGAGCGGTAAAACCACGGTGGGCCGGGCCATCATCCGACTCTTGCGGCCCGCAGCCGGAAGCATCCGCTTCGACGGTACCGATCTGGCCGCTTTGCCGGACTCGGGTTTCCAAGCCTACCGCAAGCGCATCCAGATGATCTTCCAGGATCCCTACTCTTCCCTCGATCCCCGTCTTTCCATCCGCGGCACGCTCAAGGAGGCCCTGGAATTGGGGCATCCCGGCAAGCGCGGGGAATGGGAGGGCATTTTGGAGGAGAAGATGAAGCTGGTGGGCCTCGCTCCGGAGTACCTCAGCCGTTACCCCCACGAATTCTCCGGCGGCCAACGGCAGCGCATCGGCATCGCCCGGGCCCTGTGCGTGGAGCCGGAATTCCTCATCTGCGACGAGCCGGTATCGTCCCTGGATGTTTCCATCCAGGCGCAGATCCTGAACCTGCTCATGGACCTTCAGGACCGCTTGGGCCTGGCCTACCTGTTCATCTCCCATGACCTGCGGGTGGTCAAGCATATCGCTTCCCAGGTCGCGGTAATGCAGCGCGGCGAGATCGTGGAAATGAAGGAGACCGAGGAGTTGTACCGGTCCCCGGAACACGCCTATACGCGTACTCTGCTCGATGCCATCCCCGGCCGGGGCTAAAACCCCGTATTTCGCGCTAAATCCGCCACCAACCTGCCGTTTCCTGCCGGTTTTTGTAATTTAGCCCCTTTCATATGAGGGCATATTGACGAGTAATGCCATCGGGTCCGCGGTCGGCGGGCCCTTGATTGTCCAGGGCGACATGACCATCCTTTTGGAAGTCGCCCACCCGATGTACGCGGAAGCCAGGGATAAGATCGCCCCCTTCACCGAGCTCCTCAAGAGCCCGGAACACATGCATACCTACGGGATTTCCCATCTCTCCCTGTGGAACGCCGCCTCTTCGGGGCATAGCGCCAAAGAGGTGCTGGATACGCTCCGCGCTTATTCGCGCTTCGACCTTCCGCATAACCTGGTTTACGAAGTCGAAACCTTCATGGAGCGCTACGGCCAAGTGCGCGTGCTTCGTGAAGATGGTCGCCTGGTGCTCGAGGTGATCGATCCGGCCTTGCTGGTGGAAATCAAGAACCACCGCCAAATAGCGCCCTTCATCGAAGGTGACATCGACAACCGACGCATCGCGCTGTTCCCGCATTCGCGGGGAATGGTCAAGATGGCTTTGACCAATATCGGATTCCCGGCCGAGGACCTCGCGGGATACGTCACCGGTACGCCGCTGGAGGTGGACGTCCGCAGCATCACCCTGGAAGGCAAGCCGCTCAATCTGCGCGAGTACCAGAAGGATGCGGGGCAGGTGTTCCACGCCGGCGGTACCGACAAGGGCGGCTCCGGCGTCATCGTGTTGCCTTGCGGCGCGGGCAAGACCTTGGTTGGCCTTTCCACCATGGCCCGGGTCAAGTGCAATACCCTCATCCTTACCACCAACGTCACGGCCGCGCGCCAATGGATCCGCGAGATCCTGGACAAGACCACGCTCCGGCCCGACCAGGTCGCGGAATACACCGGCGATACCAAGACCATCGCACCGGTGACGGTGGCGACGTACCAGATCATCACCTACCGCAAGCGCCAGAGCGAGGACTTCCCGCACTTCGACATCTTCTCGAAGAACAATTGGGGCCTCATCATCTATGACGAGGTGCATTTGCTGCCCGCGCCGGTCTTCCGTATCTCGGCGGACATGCAGGCCACGCGCCGCCTGGGCCTTACCGCCACCCTCATCCGCGAGGACGGCCGCCAGAAGGACGTATTCTCCCTGATCGGCCCCAAGAAATTCGAAGTGCCCTGGAAGGTGCTCGAGCAACAGGGCTGGATCGCGACCGCCACCTGTACCGAGATCCGCGTCGGGCTGAGGCCCGAGGACAAGATGGCCTACGCCATGGCCGACCTCCGCAAGAAGATGGCGTTGGCCGCTTCCAATCCGGAGAAGTTCAAGGTCGTCAAGGAATTGCTGGTGCAACATAAGCGCGATCGCGTGCTCATCATCGGGCAGTATCTGGAGCAACTGGACGCGCTGGCGGCCATCCTCAAGGTCCCGCTCATCACGGGATCCACCCCCAACTCCGAACGCGAAGTCTTGTATAAGGAATTCCGCGATGGCACCATCGAAACCCTCATGGTTTCCAAGGTGGGGAATTTCGCGGTCGACATCCCGGACGCCAACGTGCTGATCCAGATTTCCGGGACCTTCGGCAGCCGGCAGGAAGAGGCTCAGCGTCTGGGCCGGGTACTGCGCCCCAAATCCAACGGGTCGCTGGCGCACTTCTATACCATCATCACCAAGGACACCAAGGAGCAGGAGTTCGGCATGAACCGGCAACTGTTCCTAACCGAGCAGGGCTATTCCTACGCCATCGTGGATTGGAACCGCTCCCTGTTGGAGGAGAAACCGAAATGAAGCAGAGCATGGGTTTCGCGACGAAGTGGATGCCGGCCTTGGCGGCGGTGGTGGCGGGGGCTTTGCTGGCCGCCGCGCCCGCGCGGGCCGGAATCAAGGCGGAGTATACCGTGCTGGACAACGGCCTCAAGGTGATCCTATTCCCGGACAAGCAATCGCCTACGGTGGCCTGCCGCTTGTTTTACGTGACCGGTTCCGTGCATGAGCATCCCGGCAATACCGGCATCGCACATCTGCTGGAACATATGCTCTTCAAGGGGACCAAGAAGGTGGGCGTCAAGGATGCCGCCAAGGATGCCGAGTACGTGAAGGCCATCGACGAGTTGATGGCGAAGTACCGCGGCCTGCCCAAGGACGACAGCGCCGCGCGCACCTCGCTCAAGAAGCGCTACGATTCCCTTATCACCGAAGAGCGCAAGCTGCTCATCAAGTACGAGCTATGGGAGGCCTACGAGAAGGCCGGCGGCACGGGTTTGAACGCTTTCACTTCGGATCTGATGACCGCCTATTTCGTGACCCTGCCCAAGAACAAGATCGACCTTTTCCTGTGGCTGGAATCGGATCGCATGCAGAACGCCGTACTGCGCGAATTCTACTCCGAGCGGGACGTGGTGATGGAGGAACGCCGCATGCGCGTGGAAGACAGCCCCGCCGGCCGTTACTGGGAAAGCCTGGTCGGCGTGTTCTACGAGGCCCATCCGTTCCGCCTGCCCACCATCGGGTACCCTTCAGATATCCGCAATCTGACCCGCGAGCAGGCCGATCAGCATTATCGCGAATACTACAAGCCTAACAACGCCATTCTGGTGTTGGCGGGCGACCTCGATCCGGTAACGACATTGGCGAGCATCAAAACCTATTTCGGCGGCATCGGGCGGGGCGCGGAATTCCCCCCCATCGTAACCGAGGATCCGCAACAGGCGGGCGAGAAGCGCATGATCGTGCGCAAGAACGCCGCCAAGCCGCGCATGGACGTCATGTTCCACACACCCGGCTATGATCATCCCGATCTTTACGCTCTGGATATCGCGGAGGGCGTGCTTTCCGGCAAGAGCGGCCGCCTCTATAAGAAGCTGGTCAAAGACAAGAAGATCGCCTTGAATGCTTCGGGCGGCAACGGGTTGGACAAATACACCTCCAACTTTTCCGTCGAAGTGGATCTGGACGGCGCCCCGCAGGTGGAGAAGGTCGAGAAGGCCGTGTGGGAAGTGCTGTACGATATGGGCGAGAAGCCCATTACCGATCGCGAGCTGATGCGCGCCAAGAACCAGGTCGCGGCCCGTACCTTGCGGCAATTGCTGGACAAGGAAGAGCTGGCCACCGAACTGGCGTTCTGGGAAATGCGCGGCGGTTGGCAGAACATCAATACCTTCCCCGAACGCGTGCAGCAGGTTACGGCGCAGCAGGTGCAGGACGTATGCAAGAAGTATTTCTATCGCCAGAATTCCACCACCGGCCTCATCCTGCCCGAAGAGAACGTACCCGGTGCCAAATCCGCTGTGAAGGGAGCCAAGGGCGCCAAGCCCGGCCCCGCGGCCGCCGAGGAAGGGGGTGAGGGATGAACCGCTCCATGTCGTGCAAGTCCATCGCCGTTGCCGCGCTTCTCGCTTGCGTCGCCCCGCGGGCCCATGCCGCGGTCCATGAGGCCAAGAAGGTCGTTAGCGTCGCCACCGGCAAGGGAATCCCCGAACATTATTCCGGGATCCAGTATCCGGAGTTCACCTATCTGCCGCCCCATCCCAAGGATTTCCGCGTGCAGCTCGATCGCGGCGTGATCGGTTATCTCGTTCCCGATACCACGTTGGCCCTGATCCAGATGGCGGTGCTTTTCGGGCACCCCAACCTGCCCAAGCAACCCGCCGACGCGGCGGCGCTGGGACTGTACTCCTCCATGCTGAAGCCCGGAGGCACTCTCAAGCTCAAGCCCGAACAGTTGGAGGACAGCCTCGAATTCGTGGCGGCCACCGTGGGCGCCGGGGTAGGGGATTTCCAGTCCGAGGTCGGTCTTGACGCCCTCAAGAAGGATGCCTTCGCCCTTTTCGATCTGCTCCCCGAAGTGGCTTTGCATCCGCGCTTCGACGCCGAAGTGTTCAAGGTGCAGAAGCGCTCCTATCTCGAGAACCTGCGTCACCGTTATGATACCCCCAACGGGGTGATGGGCGTGGCCGCGGAGCATATCATGTTCGGTAGCCATCCCAGCAATTGGCTGGCGACGGAAAAGGAAGTGGAAGCCGTGACCCCGGCCAAACTCAAGGGCTGGAGCGGCACCGGCTACTCCACCAACGGCATGGTCATCGGCGTGTCCGGCCAGTTCAACCGCGAGGAGATGATCGCCCAACTCAATAAGCTCATCGCCCGCTTCCCGGCCGAATACAAGAGCGGATCCGATTCGATTCCTCCCTATCCCGGACCGCAATCCCCGGGTGTTTACCTGATCGACAAGCCTTTCACCCAGGCCACCATCAAGCTGGCGGCCCCTGGAGTGAAGCGGCCGGACCCGGATTACTACCGCCTGATCGTAGCCAGCTATATCTTCGGCGACGGGGGATTCACCTCCCGACTCATGGAGAAGGTGCGTTCCAACGAAGGCCTGGCCTATGGTATCGACAGCGACGTGGGCAGCGACTATTACCGGCAATCGACGGTGAGCGTATCGCTGCAGACCAAGGTGGAGACGGCGGCCTACGCGGTCAAGCTGGTGCTTTCCGAAATGCGCCGCATGGCCAAGGATGGCATCACCGACGAAGAGCTGCAACGCGCCAAGGACGGGCTGATCAAGAGCCTGCCGGCCACTTTCGATTCGCCTTCGGCAACCTCCCGCATCTTCGCCCAGGGCGAGGTGTGGCACCGCAGCCTCGACCATTTCACCGAGTTCATCAACACCATCTCGAAAATGAACAAGGCGGAAGTGGAAACGGCCTTCCGCAAGTACTTCAATCCCGACCTGATGCGCATCATCGTGGTGGGAAACAAGGCCGAGCTGATCAAGACGGACGAACGCAATCAGGCCGCCCTCTCGCATTTCGGTCCGATGCGCGAACTGACGGTCCAGGATATCGAGGCGCGCAAATGACGAGACGAGTGGTTATCACGGGCATGGGGACCATCAACCCCCTGGGCCTTTCGGTGGACGAATACTGGCGCCGCCTGGCCCATGGCGAGTCCGGCATCGGCATGCTGACGCGTTTCCCCAACGAGACCATGTCCAGCCGCATCGGCGGCCAGGTGCGTGACTTCGATTGGATGCCGTACTTCAAGGACCAGAAGATGGCCCGCCGCCTCGATCGTTCCATCGTATACGCCCATGTGGCGGCCTGCCAGGCCATGCAGGATTCCGGCATCGAAGGCAAGTTCGATCCCGAGCGCGCCGGTTCCATCATCGCCACCGGCATGGGCGGTGTCGGCACCTTCGAGTCCGATACCAAGGTCATGGTCGAGCGCGGCCACAAGCGCGTATCGCCGTTCTTCATCCCCATGATCCTGCCCAATACCGTGGCGGCCTATTTCGCCATCGAGAATAATCTGCAGGGCCCCAATTACACCATCCTTTCGGCTTGCGCCAGCGCCAACCACAGCATGGGCGAGGCCTACGAGATCATCAAGCGCGGCACCGCGGACGTGATGTTCACCGGCGGCGCCGAAGCCGCCATGGTCGAGGTCATCTACGCCGGCTTCGCCAACATGAAGGCGCTTTCCACCCGCAATGACGATCCCAAAGGCGCCTCGCGTCCATGGGACAAGGGCCGGGACGGCTTCGTGATGGGCGAAGGCGGCGCGGTGCTGGTGCTCGAGGAGCTGGAGCATGCCAAAGCCCGCGGCGCGAAGATCTACGCGGAATTCGCGGGCTACGGCATGGGTTGCGACGCGCATCATATCACCGCGCCCTGCGAAGACGGCGCCGGCGGTTATCGGGCCATGCGCGACGCCTTGCGTTCGGCCGGGATGAATCCCGGCGACATCGATCTGGTCAACGCCCATGGGACCTCAACGCCGCGCGGCGACGTAGGCGAGACCCTGGCCATCAAACGCGCCTTCGGGGATCATGCCAAGCAGTTGATGGTGCACTCCACCAAGTCCATGATCGGGCATCTGCTCGGAGCGGCAGGCGCGGTGGAGGCCATCGCGGCCATGATGGCCTTGTGCAAGAACGTGGTGCACCCCACCATCAACCAGGTGGAAGCGGACCCGGAATGCGATCTGGACTACGTGCCCAACCAGGCGCGCGAGAAGTCGGTGCGTACCGTGCTTTCCAATTCCTTCGGGTTCGGCGGCCATAACGCCACTCTCATATTCAAGAAATTCGGATGAGAATCGCGGCCTTGATCGGTTGGCTCTGTCTTCCGCTTTTCGCGGGAGGCATGGCCAAACCGCTTTCGGCCCCGGATAGTTCCCGCTCCGCCAAGACGGCCCAGGCCCCGGCCCTAGCCCCAGCCTCCACGGCTCCCGCCGCTCCGGCCCCCAAGGTTACCGAGTCGCAAAAGGATTTCTGCAATATCGTCTGGGGTTGCCAATTGCCGGTGCCCCCGGGCTACTGCCCCGATCCCAAGTACGTTCCCAAGCCCGGCTTCACGTTCGACAGCACCCGCTGCTCGGAGGCCCGTCTGCTCAATACCCGCGGCGTCACCCCGGCCCATCCCCTGTACGGTTACAATCTCTACCGCTTCCTGGGCATGGAATACCGGACCCTGTATACCATCGAGGACCGGCTTCCCATCAGCCCGGAACGCCTGGCTTACCTGCTGGCCGATCTCCCGTTGGCCGCGCGCTTGGTGAGCCATTTCCAGAAAGAGCCCTATACGGCCGAGTATATGGATGCCGAGCGCAAGCATTTCAAAGGCACCAAGGGCAAGCGCCTGCGCGGCGATGCCGCCCTGGTCTCGGGCTCCTCGGACGAAAAGCATCTGTTCTATTTCGGCTACGGGGTGGCGACCGTGGCATGGTGGACCCTCAAGGGCCCGGCCTTGATGGACTTCGTCTACGGCCAGGATCCTTCCAACCCCCGTATCCTCAACTACAAGATGAAACTCCTGGTCTTCCCCGGCAACGGCGTCATCAACGGCATCATGAACCTGGGCCTGTTCCGCAAGGTCGTGCTTTCGAAGGTTAAGGAAGTGCTTA
>JAHFCH010000051.1 GCA_023249635.1 Fibrobacterota bacterium | reverse complement strand
GGGACGTTGAGCGGATAGGTTCAACGAATTCGGGGGCTTCTCCCCAGGAACCCAAGTCGGAGCGGGCGGCGCGCGGTTACCTTCCCCGTGATGCCCGGCCGCTTGCTCCCCGCTTTGTCGATCGCCCTTTGCGGGGCTGCGGCGGCCCAATCCTCCCGCCCCAACATCATCTTTCTGCTTACCGATGATCAACGGTGGAATACCCTGGGGGCGATGGGTGATACCATTATCCGCACTCCCGAGATCGATGCCCTTTCCAAGGCCGGCGTCACCTTCGACAACGCTTTCGCGACCACGGCCATCTGCTTTGCCAGCCGGTCCACGATCTTCAGCGGGCAGCATGTCATCCGCAACGGCTTCACCGATTTCAGCAGCGTGTTCACGCCCGCCGCACTGGACCGGACCTATCCGCTTTTGTTGCGCAAGGCCGGCTACCAAACGGGGTTCATCGGCAAATGGGGGCTCGGGGATCCGCTGCCCACGGCGAGCTTCGACAACTGGTACGGCTTTTCGGGACAGGGCGATTACGAGATCAAAGCGAACGGGGTGGTGGTCCAGCACCTGACCCCGTTGATGGGCGATCAGGCCATCGATTTTCTCGGCAAGACTTCGCCTACGAAACCTTTCTGCCTGTCGATCTCCTTCAAGGCGCCCCATATCCAGGATGGCGATCCGCGGCAATTCATCCCCGACTCCGCCGACATGGGTTTGTACACGCAGGCCGTATTCGCGCCGCCGCCCAACTCCGATCCCGCTTTCTTCGCGGCCCTGCCGGCGTTCCTGCGCGACACCAATAGCGAACTCCGCAAGCGCTGGGAGCTGGAATACAAGACCCCGGCCATGTACCAGGAAAGCATGAAAAACTATTATCGGCTGATATCCGGCGCCGATCACGTGGTCGGCCGTATCCGCAAGAAGCTGGCCGAAATGGGGGCGGACAAGAATACCGTCATCGTCTTCTCGGGCGATCACGGGATGTTCATCGGCGACCGGGGTTATGCCGGTAAATGGCTGGCCTATGATCCCGCCATCCGCGTGCCCTTGATCGTTTTCGATCCGCGCTTTCCTGCTTCCGCCAAAGGCACGCGGAGATCGGAAATGGTGCTTAATCTGGATATCCCCGAAACCATTCTCGGCTTTGCCGGCGTACCCGTGCCCGCATCCATGCAGGGCCGGGACATGTCCGGATTAATCGACGGCCGGGCCAAGGCCTGGCGTACGGAATTCTTCTACCAGCATGTCGCGGTCCCCTTCGCGGCGCCGCCCTCCGAGGCCCTGGTCGGCAACCGCTACAAGTATATCGTCTATACCACCGCGAATCCGGCTTATGCCGAGCTGTATGATGTGAAAACGGACCCGCATGAATCCGTGAACCTGATCGCGAACGCGAAATACAAAACCATCCTCGACAGTCTTAAGCTGCGCTTTGACGCGCTGCGCGCATCCAGCGCCAAGGATGATTCCATCGCCGAGCGGACCGCGCCCGTCTCCGGGCCCAGCGCCTTGGCCGGTCGGGCGCCATGGGGTCGAAGCCTTGACTCGCGTGCGGACCAAAATACCCACCAAAATACCCACCAAAATACGCAAGTGGACGCTCGTGGCCGGGCGGTCCCAGGGGGATCAAAAGGCGGTATGGCACCGTTATTCAGGGGATCCGGACGCGATTGATACCGGAGTGACCGGCCGGGCCTTGGGGTACGTCCCATAGGCAGAGAAGCAGGAGAACCGGCCGTGCACCCATCCCGATCGAAAACCACCGCCATGCTGGCCCCGCTGCTTGCGGTCGCCGTCTTGCTGACCGCACTTCCCTGCCGGGCCGGGTCCCCTTATTCCCTCCGTGGTCCCGAGGCCGTGGGGGCTCTCCCAGTTGGCGCCTCCATGGCGGATGCTGCGCGCGGTGAGGGCAAACTTGATTTCGAATACCTGCCGAACGATCCGGATCCCGTCGCATTCGGATCGAGCCCGAGCGGGAGCGGAGTCATGACCGCGGTCGCCGTATGCGGCGCAGCCGTTCTACTGGTTGTAATCGCCGCGCACGTTGTCGAAAACGCGGCGCAGGCGGCGGCCAACGGCTTCACGGAAGAGGTGTTGGGCCCATTGGTTGCGCCCAACGGCGGAGAATGAAGAATCAGAGCAGCGAGACCGCGCGGGTGAAGGTTCCGGCCGACGTGGTCACGCGCGCCTGGTACAAGCCCGCATTCAGCCCGGCACGGGCGCGGATATCCGCGAAGCGGTACCCATCCCCTTGGCGACCCTCGGCCGAAAACACGCGCTTGCCATGCATGTCGAACAGCGCCAACGAGTGCGCGCCGGCCTCACCCACTTCGATGCCCTGCTGGGTTAACCAGATTTTCTGGTAGGGTTCCGGGCGCGGATCCTTCGCGGCCACGGCCACCTTGCAATTCCCCTTATAGGTCACGCGCATCACTCCCGGATTGAGGGCGCTGTTGTAATAGCCGTCGTAGTTGAGGATATACAACGCGCCGTCCTTGCCGTACATGGACATCACGTGGTTGCGTACCGTGAAAGAACCGAACAGGGCGCCTTCCACCTTGAGGGTGTTGACAACCTTCAGGGTGACGGTATCCAGGGTCACGGCCCACATGCCGCCGCGGAAACCCGTGACGATCCACTTGTTGTCGAAATGGGGCGGGAACTTGGTATCGCTGTTCAGGCTCGGATCGAAATGGTAGATGGGCCCGCCGATGGCCACGTTCACCAGGTTGTTGATGGCGCCGGGCACCGCGGGCGGCAAGTCGCTCACGCCGCTGTTGAGCGGGGAGTTGTTCACGGGAGCGTCGGCGGATTTTCCGTGGGCGCAGGTGGGCAGGTTGTTGTTGTGGAAGTACGGGAAGCCGCTGAAGATGGGATGATCCGTCACGTTGAACTCGTCGTTCACGCTGGCGTAGTTCACGGTTCCCCAGCTGAGCCAGCGTTTGGTGGGATGCACGCCGATGGAGAAATTGCTGCGCTCGCCCTTCACGTACACTTCCGGGAGCACCTTCTTGGTGTCGCGGTATTGCGTGGCCAAGGCCGTCTTGCCCTGCTTCTCGAACTGATCGGCCCAGTACTCCCCGAAGTTGCCGCGGGGGATGGAATAGCCTTTGGCGGTGCTGTCGGGATGGATGCGGAAGAATCCGCCGCGCAGGCTGGCGGTGTTCGAGGAACCCCATTCCGCGCTGGCCGTGCTGTCGGTCTTGGAAAGCACGCTGCCGCCGGCATCGCAATCGCCGGGGTTGAGATCGGAGCTGTTGTTGCCCACGCCCACCCACAGATCGCCGTAGGCGTCGAATTGCATGGGGCCGCCGCTATGCCAGGTATCGGTGCGGCTGGCGAGGATGTTGATGAGGATCTTCTCGCTGGCCATGTCCAGGGTATTGTCGGTCTTCACTGCCATGCGCGTGAGGCGCAGTTGGCGGTTCTGCCCGATGAGCTGCTTGGGGGAATACCACAGGTAGATCCAATGGTTATCGGCGAAATGGGGGTCGAAGGCCACGCCCATCAGCCCGTTGTCGGCATTGCCCCATACGTTGATGCTGCCCATTTGCGTAACCTTCTTGGCGACGCCGTCGTACCACTTTACCGCACCCAGGCGTTCCACGAAAATGATGTTGGAATGATCATATTGGCCGTTGGCCTTGTTGATCACCTGCACGTCCATGCGCGTGGGTTCGGATATTTCCGGATCGGAAGCGGCGCCGTTGTCGCCCTTCTTGTTCAAGAGCTCGGTCATCTGGAAATCGGAGGCCTGCAGATCGGCGCAACCCTTATAGGTCAACTGCGCCCTTGCGGGGAGGCAGACGCAGGCGAGAATCGCCCAAGCCGCGATACGGGTATTGGCAGGAACCATCGGAAATCCCCCTCTAAACATGCATGTATGAATTGGCGCCCAACTCCCTGGCCGCCGTTGATGACCACAGAATAGGGTCAAAAACGCATCGGGGCCCGAGACGTGCCCCCGGGTTTGCGACCCTGGGTAACGCTGGTGATTCGGCGTTTCTTCCCTTTTTGCGGTATCGCGAGCGGCATCCCCTTTGCTTTTCGGGAGCGGAATCGCCCCAAAGCGCGGACTTGCCGCAAAAACCTATACGCTTCCGGATGGAAAGGAATCAGATTTAGAATCGCGCGGAAACAGTACATCGATCGGAATCCGGGAGGTGCGATGCTTAAGCTGGCGTTGGGACTGCTCATGGTAACGGGAATGGGATTGGCCCAGGCCTTGACGGTGGACGTGGTATACCGGACCAACGGCTACGCGCAGATACGCGTACTCCACGTTCCCTCGCAAGAGCCGGTGGCGGCCATCAAGCTGCGGCTCAAGTTCAAGGCGGGTACGGTCTCGGATAATCTGATGACGCTGGACGCGACCTCGGGGCCCTGGGCGCAAATCCACCCCCATGTCGAGTTCACGCCGCGCCAAGTGACCGCTTGGGCCATCGCGCCGGCTTCGGGCGAGGGCAAGGATAACGACGCCACCCCGATCTTCCATTTCGAAGCGGCCTTGCAGCCCGGCCTGTCGTTGCAGGCGGCGGGCGATTTGATCGATAGTGTGATCGTGGAAGAAGCCTATGGTCCCCATGGACAGCCGCTTACCCTCGCGAAAAAGCTCACGACGGGCCTGGTACCTGCGGTCCAGCCTTCCGCGCGGCCGGTGGAAAAGGTACGCGGCGCTTCGCGCACCTTACTGTTTTCCCTGGCGCGGCCCCAACGGGTGCGGGCATATGTTTCCGATATGCGCGGACGGCGCGTGGCGGATATCCTCGACAAGCGCCTGCCTGCGGGCCTGCAGGAGATTACCTGGGACGGGAAGGCCAAAGGCGGCCGGGCCCCCGCGGGCGGGGCCTACCTGCTCCATCTGGAGGCCGGAACCTTCAGCTATGATCGCAAGCTGGAGGTGGCGCCATGAAAGCATCGCCGCTGTTCTCGATATCCGCCCTCTCCCCATCCGTTTTTACGGCACTGCTTTTTTCCGCCGCCTTGGACCTGCCCCAGGCGCGAACCTCCGCGGCCTTCACAGGCGATCTCAACGGAGACAAATCCGTGGACGCGGCGGACGCCAAGTATTTCCTCGATGCCGTGGCCGGCGGTACGCCCCCTGCGGGCGCATGGGACCTGGACGCCGACGGCAAGGTAGGCCTCCCGGACGCATTGCTGTTCGGCCGTTGGATCGACGGGCTGTGGGACAAGCCCTCGGCCGGATTGGGCAGCTTGTACTTCCGCAATCCCGCCGACTCGGCCGTGTATGCCCGCTATAAGGACGATGTGAAAGCCAAGACGGCGTGGGGCAAGCCTGAGCTGACGGCGGCCTATCCAGCCAACCCCGTACCCTTCATCGCCTATCCGGCCGGCGCCCTGCAATACGAAACCCTGGTCGTCGACGCCATCGCGGCCGCTCCGGGAGGCGAGACCTTGGACAAGGCCCGGTTCCTGGACAAGGCGCGCGGTGAGGGCGTGGCGGTTTCCCGCGGGGCATACTTCCCGAATTACTTCCAGGCCCTGGAGTTCATCCACACCCACGATCTTCCGCTGCTCTTCACCACCGACGCCATGCTGCAAACGGTATTCCTCAGTTATGACAATATCCTGATCCGGTTGGAGGATTCGCTGCTGGCCCCTTCCCTGGATTCCATCCTGGGCGCGAGCGCGCGCTATGCGGAGCAGGCTTACGGCCAGGGCGAACAAGGCCAGGATCTCCATGAGCTGCTGGTCACGGCCCTGTTTCTGCTGCGCCCGGATCGGCGCGACGTCGAGACAGACAATAAGGTGGCCGCGCACGTGGCGGATATCCGCGCTGCGGCGGGGATGAAGACGGTTTCCCTGTGGGGCCGGGATACCCTGATCGACTTTTCGCAATTCAAGCCGCGCGGCCATTACACGCGATCGGAAAGCCTGACCGGGTATTTCCGCGCCATGATGTGGCTGTCCCGGGCAGACCTGGCCTTTGACCTGCGCCATGGGTCGACTTCGCACGCGGCCGCCTATACGCGCATGAAAAAGGATGCCGTAGCGCTGTGGGATTGCATGCTGGCCTCGGGATCCTATCCGGCCTGGCTCGAGTTCGATCATTACATCGAGTACCTGGTGGGCACCAGCGATGGGCTGAACGCCAAGGGGATGGGGCGCGTGGCACAGGCGCTGGGCGCGCGGGACGTGCCCGCCTTGCTGGCGGCGTTTCCCGAGGCCCGCTTCGATTCCATCGTGGCCGCCACGGGACTGGGTTCCCAGGCCATCCTCTCCCAGCAGAAATCCTACGGGGCCGGCGGAGGCGATCCCGACCTGTCGCCTATCTTCTCTTTCATGCCCCAGCGCTTCATCCTCGATTCGTATACCTTCTCGCAACTGGTCTTCCCGCTCACCCGCGAAGTCTTTCCCGCCGCTACGCAAATCGCCTTCGCCTTGGGGGACAACTCCGCGGCGCAGGATTTGCCCGTGCCGGGAAGCAATGCCGCCTACGCCAACCTGGGCGCGCAACGCGCCCTCTATGACGGCATCAGCGAGGAGGGCTGGGGAACCAACCTGTACACCTCGTGGCTGGGTTTTCTGCGCAAGCTGAACGGGGCCGAAGGCAATGCCAATGTTGCGCCGGTGTTCCGTTCCCCCGCGTGGCGGTTGAAGATGCGCAATACCCAGCTGGCCTCGTGGGCCCAGTTGCGCCACAATACCATCCTCTACGCGAAGCAATCGTATACGGGAATGTTGGGCTGCGATTTCCCCAAGGCCTACGTGGAGCCCTATCCGGATTTTTTCGCGGGGGTGGCGGCCTACGCGCGCATGGGGGCCGGCCTGTTCCGCGGGCGTAACGCCGATGTTACCGAATACTTCGTCAACCTGGAAAGCATCTCCCTGCGGCTCCGCGACGTGGCGGCGCGTTCGGCCCAGGGCCTGGCGCCCACGGCTTCCCAGTCCGATTGGCTACGCTCCGCGCTCAACGCCGAGGTGAGATCCGCCGGCTGCACATCCATCAAGATATTCGATGGGTGGTATATGGATCTCATCTACGGCCAGGGGCATGCGGCGGAGAACCAGATGGACTATACCATCGCCGACGTGCACACCAAACCCGCCACGGATGAGCTGGGCCCCATGGGCGTATACTCCGTGGCCTGCGGGGGCATCCGCCTGGCGGCCGTCGCCATCAAAACCGATTCCTGCGCGACCCTGTTCGTGGGGCCCATCGGTTCCTTCCACGAAGTTCTCAAGCTCAATTCCCTGGAGCGCATGAACGATGACGAGTGGACCAAGTCCCTGACCACGGGCGTGGCCAGGCCCGCCCAACCCGCCTGGTTCCAGCGAATCATGTCCCCTTAAGTCCCGACGCGCGTGGACATGCCTGTCCACGCTTTTGCGATCCCCCAGTCCCGAAATCCGCGTATTCCCGGCTCCGGCCCAAGCGGTTCCGGGCCGGAACCCGCCATCCGGTATAGTTTCGAAGGAGCCCGGAGGGGGGCGGAAAAGGAAATGCCGGCGGCGCAGAAAAAGCCGAAGGCGGAGAGGGAAAGAGGTGGGCGATGCGGGAAGCCGGGCGGAGGTTTAAGCCAAGCGGGGCGATGCGCGGCGCAGTCGTGGCCGCGGTCGCAATGACTTGCGCCGTCGCGCACGGCGCGGCCTTCCGCGTGGTAGGCTACGTGGCGGCTTGGAGCGCCGACATCCCAGCCATCCAATATTCCAAACTCACCCACGTGCTCTGGTCCTTTGCCGCGCCGCAAGATGACGGATCCCTCGCGGACTTCGACGGTGCCAAGCTGGCCAAGCTGGCGGCGGCGGCCCATGCCGCGAAAGTAAAGGCCTTCTTGGCCGTGGGCGGCGGCGGTAATGGCGATAAGGGTTGGCAAACATGCACCGCCTCGGAAACGGGGCGGCAGGCTTTCGTGAAGGCTTGTATGGGGGCGGTGCATACCTATCAGCTCGATGGAATCGATTTCGATTGGGAGTACCCCGACGGAGCGCAGGTCGCGGGCTACAATACCGCGGTCAAGGCCCTGGCCGCGGCCCTGCACGCCGAAGGCAAAGAGATTTCCGCCGCCGTGACCAAGACCGATTGGCCCCACAGCTTTCCCACCCGGGAACTGTACGACGGTTCCGCGCCCGGCTTCGACTTCCTCAACATCATGGTCTATGACGATCCCGCGCCCCACTCCACGGTCAAGGCGGCCCAGTCCGGGTTGGATACCTGGATAAAAACCAAAGGTCTGGCGAAGGATAAGGCCGTGCTGGGGTGCCCGTTCTACGGGGCCGCCAATGGCGGCGTAGCTTATAAGAACATCGTCGCCAACGATCCCGCCGCGGCCTGGGTCGACAAGGACGGCGCGGAGGATTACAACAGCATCCCGACTATGCGCAAGAAAACGACCATGGCCCTGGACCAGGGCGGCGGCATCATGTTCTGGGAATTGTCCCAAGACGCCGTCGGCGAACTTTCCCTGCTCTCCGCCGTGCACGCGGTCATCCTCGCCCACGGGTCCACCGGCGTCCTGTCCATCCTGGCCCCGCCGCCCGTCGCGCGCGCGACAGGCAGCGACGTCCTCGGTCGGGCGTTGCTACCTTTGCGCCATGCCACGGGAGTTTTTTCCATCCGCTAGCGCCGCGCGTCCCGCGCTCGCCGCTTTGCTATTAACCTGCGTGTTACCTGGGGCCGCCGCTCGCGCGGCCACTCCGCCGGTTACCCCGGCCCCATCCCTCTCCGCACCCCCGTCCTCGCACGTTTCCGCCCTTGTCGGGGAGGATACCGCAACGGCTAACGCCGCCGCCACCGCGGCAGCGGCCGATTCGGCCAAGGCCCAGGAAACCTGCAGCGAACTGATGGCCCGCGTGCGCCATTCCGATTGCGTAAAGCCCGTGGCCCGGTTCCTCGATGGGGCCAATTTCAGCGCCGGGCTGGCCTTTTTTTCCGGCTACCTGAGCATCACCTCCAAAGGCGAGGACGCGGCCACCTTGGTGGGGATCTTCAGCCCGGCGCCCTATTACGGCTTCTCCCTGCCCACCAGCTTCTTCGGGGGCAGCCGTTGGGGATATGAATTCTCCTTCTTGTACTCCAGCACCGTGGCCACCTACCAGCCCATCCCCATGGATGCCCAAGAGGTGCGGGACGTGGGCACCTACGCCAGCATGACTTTTCTCTCGCTTTCGCCTTCGGTATTCGTGAGCCTGGGCGCCCGCGATGAGAATCCGGATACCTTCGCCCGCATCGGGCTGGGCGTGGGGGCGGGCTGGGCATGGGTGCGGGGCACGGCCTACTTCCTGGAGGATACCTCGGGGACGAACCGCGCGTGTTACGATGCGGCGCGCGATTTCGACGCGGGCACGATCGGAAAGCAGGAGTTGCGTTCGGCCTGCCAACTACGTACCTACCGCCAGGCCTCTCCCGGGGTGAGCGGACGCTTCTTTCTGGACGCGCGTTGGCATTGGATCTACACCTCGTGGTCGCTGGAAACCGTGCAGTTCACCTCCGGTAAATACGGCTATACGCCCATCGAGTTGAGCCTCAAGCTGGCGTGGATCCACGATCTCTGATTCCGAAACATTTCGTTCCGGCCCTTTACCCATGGGGATCATACGGGGGGTAACGCCTAAGTGTTCATGATCGTCGCTTAAGCCTCGGCGATTTATGGAACCCATGGCCGCCATTGGGATTAGGTGATTCCCCTTGTTTTAGGGCTCTTTTTTCCCCAATACGCTTAAAAACACAGCCCCCGCTCCGGGGACCCGTATTATATTTAGCCACAATCAGTTACTTGGCGTTCGGGTAGGATCGGTATCACGCGTGTTAAGCGCAGGATGCCTGGGGTTTTACCGGGTGGCTGATGTGTTCTCACAGAAGGAATCTCAGATGAATATTTATGTCAGCAACATCCCATACCAGACCACCGAAGAGGAACTCCGCGAGGCCTTCGCCGGCTTCGGCAACGTGAGCTCCGCCCGCATCATCAAGGACAAGCTTACCGGCAAGTCCCGCGGATTCGGTTTCGTGGAAATGGGCAATGATGACGAAGCCCGCGCAGCCCTCGAAGGCATGAACGGCGCCGAGCTCACCGGCCGCAAGATCAACGCCCGCGAGGCCCGGCCCCGCGAAGAAGGTCCCGGCGGCGGCGGCGGCGGCTTCCGCAGCGGCCCGCGCCCGAACACCCAGAGCACCAACCGCGGTACTTACTGAGATCCTCGTCGCGGTTCGCGGGTTTCCCGCGCGTTTAACCGCGACGCTCTTCCTTCGGCCCGGACCGCGGTTTTCAAACCCTGGTTCGGGCATTTTTTGATCTTGGAGCCGGTAAGTTCAGGTTTTTCCGGCCCTTTTGAACGCGCTGGCCCCGAATATCCGGCCAACCAACGCGCGGATTTTTATGTTTTCCCCATGATTACCAGCGACCCCCTATCCGCGTTGGATGAGACCCAACAGGCTGAGGGTCGCAAGGGTCCCGCCCGCCACGCCTTCTTCATCAGCACTCCGCGCAATCTTGAACCGCTTTTGGCGGATGAATTGCGTGATCTGGGTATCGTCGACGTAAAACCCACCTACCTCGGGGTCGACGCCAAGCTCTCCCGCGAAGAAGTCTACCGAGTCGTATATGCTTCGCGCCTGGCATCACGCGTGCTCCGGCCGCTTGCCACCTTCCCTTGCCGCAATCCCGAAGAGCTCTACGAGCATGCCGTCCAATTCAATTGGGCGAAAATCCTGAAGGAAGGCCAGACCCTGAAGGTGTCCGCTTCGGTTTCCGATTCGGCCATCACGCATAGCCAGTACGCGGCCCTCAAGCTCAAGGACGCGGTAGTCGACTCCCTGCGCGAACGCACGGGAGCGCGCCCCTCCATCGACCGCGAAACGCCGGACGTGCGCTTGGATTTGTTCCTGCGCCATGACCAGGCGACCATCAGCCTCTATTATTCCGACGGCATCATGCATCGCCGCGGCTACCGCATCCAGGCCGTGGACGCGCCGCTCAAGGAAAACCTGGCGGCGGCCGTGCTTTTGTTCGCGGGTTGGAAGGGCGAAAAGCCCCTGGTGGATGTGTTCTGCGGCAGCGGGACCTTCGCCATCGAAGGCGCCATGATCGCCACGCATACCCCCGCCGGCTTCTTCCGCGAATCGCAAGGCTTCGAAGCCTTGCCGGATTTCTCGCCGAGCCTGTGGGAAAAGGTGAAGCAGGAATTCACCAAAGGCATCCTACCCTTGCCTAAGGGCCTGATAACCAGCGTCGACATTTCCGCGCGCGCCATGGCCGCGACCCGCGCCAATCTCGCGCGCACCCCCTGGCTAGACGCCGTCAAATTGGTGCAAAAGGATTTCACCAAGCTCGAAGGCCCCTACACCGACAAGGTGATCGTGGCCAACCCACCCTACGGCGTGCGTCTGGAAGACACCACCGAAGGCCTGAAGGAATTCTACAAGGCCATCGGGCAGTTCCTGAAGGTGAAATGCGCCGGCTCCAAGGCCTACGTCCTCATTCCGGCAGGCGACCTGGACAAGGAAATCTGGTTCAAGCCGGAACGCCGCCTTGAGATCGACAACGGCGCTTTGGCCGTGGGGGTGACTGAATATTCCATCCTGGCGCAGCGCGACGATGCGCCCCCGAAACATGCCAAGATCCTGAAGGCCGGGGACGCCTTGACCGCGGTCTCCGCGCATCTCGGCGAATCGGTCGATTATACGCCCGCCCCCTTGTACTCGACACCGCCCCACGTTTCCAAGCCCGCCCCTGCCGCGACGACGCCTGCCGCCGCCTCCGAGGAAGCCCCGAAATCCAAGCCTGTCGGGTCGAAGCCTTCCACCGCCACCAAGACCAAAAAGCCCCCAGCCAAACCCGGCAAATGATCGTCCTTGTGACCGGCGCCACGGGCTTCATCGGAAGGACCCTGGCGGCCCGGTTGGCTGCGGACGGCCATTCCCTGCGCGCGCTTTCCCGCCACCGTAACCCACAAGTTACCCAAGCCCGGCTGCCTCCGGACTGCCGAGCCTTCACCTGGCCCGAAGGCGGTGCCGTGCCCGCCGAGGCGCTGGACGGCGCCGAAGCGGTGATCCATCTGGCGGGTGAGAGCATCGGGACCTGGCCCTGGACCGCGGAACGCAAGCGGCGCGCCTTCGAGTCCCGCGTCAACGGCACCCGCGCCCTGGTGGCCGCCATGGGGCGAATGGGAAAACGGCCGCGCGTATTCGTATCGGCTTCGGCAATCGGTTATTACGGAGACGGCGGCGATCGGCTTCTGGATGAGGACGCATCGGCCGGGGACGATTTCCTGGCCCGGACCTGCGCGGCCTGGGAAGCGGAGACTTTCAAGGCCGAGGCCCTGGGCGTCCGCGCCGTCGCTGTGCGCACGGGATTGGTGCTGGGCCGCGGCGGCGCCCTGGCCAAGCTGGCGCCCGCCTTCCGCCTTGGCGGCGGATCCATTATGGGGACCGGGCGGCAATGGTGGAGCTGGATCCACGTGGAAGATGCGGCGGGTATTTTCGCGCATGCCCTCACGGCCCAAGGCTTGCGTGGACCCGTGAATGGCGCGGGGCCCAACCCGGCCAGGCAAAGGGCATTTGCCGACGCCCTGGCCCGGGCCGTCCATCGGCCCCGGCTGTGGAAGGTCCCGGCTTTCCTCTTGCGTTTGGGCCTGGGGGAAATGGCGGGAACCCTGTTGGAAGGGCAACGCGCGTCGGGAGCGAAGCTGGAGGCTTCGGGGTACCTTTTCCGTTACCCCGAGCTCGCCGCCGCCCTGGAGGCGGCATTGGCCCGGGCCTAGGGCTTGGGCGCTTCCGCCGAAACCGGGACCAGCGGGAAGCGGGCGGAATTTTTCCGCGCGGAAATCGTCCTGCCGGCGGCATCGCGCCCTAGCGACGCGGGGCCGGAGCGGAACCCGGCGACAGCCGCGATCCCGGATTGCCTAGGTAACTTCAAAGTTACGGTACCATCCTTGTACACCAGGGTCCAGGCCGCGGCGGCATAACGCTGGCCCAGCTTGATCTGGCTGGCGCGGTCGAAATGGGTGGAGTCGCCCTTGTCCACCAGGCTGTCGGTGCGCACCACGGCGGTATGCGGCACCCGCGCGACCAGGGCCGGGATGCGCGCATTGAAACCCGCGTATTTGGTACCCCAGGGCCCCAACTGCCCGGCGATGAAGGGCAAATCGGGACGCCCCAGATCCTTCCGCAGGGAATCGATGAAGCCTTGCAGGCGCGTCACGTAGGCCGTGTCCCCGTTATCCGATTCCCCCTGGTGCCATAGAATGCCTTTCAGGGTGCCGGACTTCATGGCGTAGCGGGTACGGGCCACGGCATCGGCATAGTATTTGGTCCCCTTGGTCCACTCCTTGAGGGCCGAACCGCCGCGGGCGTTCACGACCAATCCCAACGAAATCTTGGGCGAGAGGCGATGGATCTCCGTCGCGAACCCGAATCCGGGCCCCACCTGATTGGCGCTGCTGCCGTACTCTTCAGCGGAATATTTGTTGAGTGGATTGCGGGCCGGTTCCCATCCGCTGGTATCCTTGAGCAACCAGGCGCCGGCGATGTCCGTCACCGAATCGGCATGCGTCATCGGCCCGCGGCCCGCCATGTTGGACTGGCCGATCAACAGGAAAATATCCAGGTTGCTTTGCGCTTGGGCCGCGCCGGCAAAAACGCACGTGAAGACGACAGCGACGGCGCGCGTACCGCGCCGGGAAAAACAAGCCATTATGAACCCCCACCTGGGGACGGCCATGGACCGCGCCCCTGGGGCCAAGATAACCACGGCAGTGGGCCCCGGCAGGCGCTAATCGGCGCAAAGTTCGGCGCGGTGTTTCGGTTTTGGATGCGTCCCGGTGACGAAGCGACGCAGGCGAAATACTTTCTTGGCGGGTACGCAATTCCGGGCGCCGGAAGGCCGGGTTTGGTTATGCTTCCCGGGGAGGTCCGCATGGGCATGCAACAGGAACGGGATGGTATTTGTAGGCTAGGCAAGGTAGCGCGTACAGTACCGGGAAAGTTACGGGGAGGGGCCCTGGCCGGCCTGTTCTGCCTGGCCTGTTCCAGTATCGCGCAGGTTACCCTGGCGGCGGGCGCGGCGACCGCGAACCTCAAAATCGACACCGCCATCTACGACGTGAACGCCGGGGTGCTGCAATTCGCCTTCACCTTTACCAATCCCGGCGATTCGGTGCTCTACCTTGATTGCCAACTGCCGCCGCGGGCGGTAATGGAAGGCAATGTCCTTTCCCTCACTTTTTCCAGGGCGGCCGGCGCGGGCGAAGGCGCGCAGGCGGGCGGACCGGTGGCGGGCGATAGCGCGGGCGCCGCGGCGGCCGTGAACCCGGACGACTTCCCGCCCCAACGCGTGGCGGGAGGCCAGGCATACCAGGGCCAGCGACGCCTTGATCGGCTACTCGGGGATTGGCAGGCGCGACCCAAGTTCGCGTCCCTGCGCATCAAGGTCGACTATTATCCCGAGAAAACGGAAGGCGAGGGCATGTTCGTGGTGGACCGCGCGCAACGCGCGGTGGCGCCGGTCCACGCCGTGATGCGCAGAGGCAAACCGCCGGCTCCGCCCAAGGTGATCAGGCTGCGCACGCCGCGCGCGCCGTGAAGGATAGCGATAGGCAAGAAAAGCGATAGGCGTCAAACGGTGCGGTGGCCGCGCAAGTGGCGACGCAATGCCGTACAGGCCAAGGCGAGGAAAGCGCAAGCGACCAACGGCCAGATCGCGTAGTGGAGATAGCGCGCGATGAGGGGATAATCGCGTCCCATCCCGTATCCGCCGTACCCGAGCACCGTGGTCCACAGCGCATCCCCCAGCAGGGTATATCCGAGGTAGGGCAGGAAGGCCATGCGCGCCGCGCCGGCCGGAATGTTCACGCACGTCCGCAGGCCGGGCACCAGGCGCCCTAGCAAAACCGCTTTCACGGAATTGCGATCAAACCAGGCCCCGGCCCTTTGCAGATGGGAACGCCGCAGGGCGAGGAAGCGCCCCGGTTTCGCCAGAAATCCTTCCAGACGTTCTTCCCCCAGGGCCGCTCCCAGGAAATACCAGGGCATGTGTCCGAGCACGGATCCCAGCAATCCGGCGAGCACGACACCCTGCATAGGCAGCAGGCCCAGCGAGGCCAAGAACCCGGCCAGCGGCATGATGATTTCCGAGGGGAGTATGGGCACGATGTTCTGGGTGAACATCAGCAATGCCACCCCCCAAATGCCGTTATCGATCAGCCATTCGCGCATATCGCTCCGCCCGGGGGGCCGCCCCATCCGCAGTTCGCCGTGTGAAAGGTCGCGGGGACCCATCTATTGGGAAATACGCTTTTGGGGAAGAGGCTGGGGAAGCGTTCACTGGAAATTATCGGAATGGCCAAATTTCCGCGGAATAGGCAGTAATTCCTGAAAATCTTGGAAAAAGCCGTGCCCATCCCCTATGATTGCACCGATGCGTCCCAGCCCGAGCGTTCTTGTCGTCAAACGCCTTACCGATATCGCGATTGGCTCGGTCGGTACCGCCGCCTTCGCGCTCCTGTATCCCGCCATCGCCTTGATCATCAAGCTCGAAAGCAAAGGCCCCGCGCTATATAGCCAGGAGCGCATCGGCATCAACAAGCGTTCCGGCCGGCGCCAGGACGAATGGGATGCCGAAGCGGCCATGCCCATCCGCAAGTCGGACGTGGGCGGCAAACCGTTCCCGGTCTATAAGTTCCGCAGCATGCGCATCGACGCCGAAAAGAACGGACCGCAATTCGCGGCCAAGGGCGTGGACCCGCGCGTGACCAAGGTAGGCTGGTGGCTGCGCGCCCTGCACCTTGATGAGCTGCCCCAGTTCTGGAGCGTACTCAAGGGCGACATGAGTTTCATCGGCCCGCGCCCGGAGCGCGCGCATTTCACCGTCGAGTTCGGCCGCACCATCCCCCATTACCGCAACCGTACCTTGTGGGTCAAGCCCGGCCTCACCGGCCTGGCCCAGATCAACCTGGGCGCCGACGACGGCATGGAGAGCGTGGTCCGCAAAACCTATTTCGATTATTCCTACCGCGCTTCCTTCGCCCATTTCGGATCGTGGTGGCGCATGGAATGGTGGGTGCTGATGAATACCATCGGCTACCTGCTCATCAAGCCGCGCAAGGAAGGCGATACCCGCGATCTCAAGAGCCTGAAACGCGTCAAGGTGCTGAAGATGCTGGCGCAGTCGCCGATCAAGCACGAAAAACATAAAGTGACCGCTTGGGTGAAGTTGGATCACGATGATCGCTCCGTGGTCCTGGAAGGCAAAGAACCCCGGGAAATCATGGGCCGGTTGCGCCGGCTGACGGCCCGCGGTCTTAAGACCCTGGAAGTTTCCTATACGCCCCGCAAGGAGTTCGATCTGGAGGACATGGGCTTCCTGGTGGAGCTGGCCCAACGCGTGAACCAGGCCGGCGGCCGCCTCTCGGTGCGCGAGCCCAGCGCCCGGGTGCGCCGCATGCTCCAGGAAATCCACATGGACAAGGTGGTGGACGTGGCCCGCCCCCAGAGCCGCGTACGCAACTTCATGACCGTGGACGTGGAATGCTGGTTCCATGCCTACAATCTCAAAGAGAAAATCCCGCCCGCGGTATGGCACCACCAGGAAACGCGCATCGTGAACAACATGGAGCGCATCCTCGGGCTGTTCCGCTCCCACGAGGCCAAGGCCACCTTCTTCGTGCTGGGCTGGGTGGCCGACCGCTTTCCGGAAGTGGTGAAGATGATCGCCGCCGAAGGCCATGAAATCGGCACTCACGGTTATTACCACAACCTGATCACGGACATGACCCCGGCCAGTTATGAAGAGGATTTGCTCAAGTCCCTGGAAGCCATCTCCAAGCACGCCAAGGAGCCCATCCTGGGGCATCGCGCCTCGAACTTCACCATCGTGCCCGGCACTTATTGGGCGCTGGAAATCATGGCCAAGCACGGCTTGGAATACGATTCCAGCATCTTCCCCATCAAGCGAGATCGTTACGGCATCCCGGATTATCCCAACCGCATGCCGCATACCCTGCATTTGCAAAGCGGCAGCCAGCTCCACGAATTCCCCATGTCCACCCTGGGCGTGGGCAACAAGTTCCTGCCCATGTCCGGCGGCGGCTACCTACGCCTGTTCCCGCACGCGGTCACGGAAAGCTTCATCGAAAGCTGCAACCGGAAGGGCAATCCCGCCATGGTCTACTTCCACCCTTGGGAGCTCGATCAGGATCAGCGCCGCGTCAGCGTAGGCCTGGTAAAGACCTTCCAGCACTACGTGAACCTGCACAGCCTGGAATGGAAGCTCAACCGCCTGCTGCAGAAGTTCTCCTTCACATCCATCCGCGACAATATGGATACCCGGCGGATACGCGTGATGCTGAAGAAGGACCCGGTCTACATCCCCACCAACCTGGGCTCCCATTGGATGCGCGATTCCACCCAGACCAGCGAGGATTCGGATCGCGACTCCAGCCGCGATCAAGAACGCCGCGAAGCCCAAGCCGCCCAGGACGCCCGCGACGCCGCAGGACCCATCCGCATCAGCCCCGCCTGATTCCCTTCGCCTTCCAGAAGTAGAGCGACACGCACGCCCGCCCTCGCGTCCACGGGGCGGGCGAACCCGATCGCCTCACGAATCCCACCGCGACCAAGAACTCACTTCGTCGAAAAATTTCCGCAAATCCAGGGCCGAACTTTCGAGTTAATGAGCGGGACCCTGCGAGGCCGCGGCGCCAGGGTGGAGACTGGAGCCGGCGCGTGACCGCAGGGGCGGGCGGTGCGGGAGCCCGGCCTCGGCGAATTCGAGGCGGGCTAGGTTTGGAAAAGGCAATCGGATAAACTGAAGGGCAGCCCGCGCCGGCCGGTGCGAGACCCACACCTACGCTTCGCGGGCGTCGCCTTTTCCGAACCGTAAAGCGACCCAATTATCGCCGAGCCTCGTCTGAGCCGAAGCCGGGTTCCCGCACCGCCCGCAGCCCAATCCACGCGCCGGCTCCAGGCTCCACCTTAGTGAAAGTAGACGGACTTCAAACGATATGCTGCCCGCCCCTGCGCCAAACCTCAGGCGCAGTCAACATCGACTTCACCATCGCCAGCAGCGGGTACGGCTCAACCGGCTGCACCATCACGTTCAAGAGCTTCGCGCCGTCCCAGGAGTCCAGAAAGCCTTCGCGTAAATCGGGATCGCCCGAGAAGAGCAGCAGGGTGGGGACCTCGGGCAGGGCCAATTGCCACTCCGGCCAGGTGAGCATTCCGGTGCTTTCGGAGTCGTCTTCGCCCAGATGCACGCCCAGGACGATCAGGTCGGGGCGGTCCGAGGCGAGCAGCACGGGAATATCGTCCCAAGTGCCGGCATCGAGCACGCGATGGTTGATGCCTTCGAGGATATAGCGCAGCAGGACCCGGTACCGCGTTTCCGGTTCGAAGATGAGGATCTTGGACATGTTCTCCCAAAGAGGGTGATTCCCTCCCAATCTGATCCCATTTTATGGCACTCCGCGCCCCAAGCCAACTCCCATCGGGGGATCCCCGATCGCGAGAGTCCCAAGCGCCCCAAGCCGCCGCCGGGAAAATGGCATTTGCCTCAAACCCGTCCGGAGAATGCCGCCGCGGCCGCGCAAGATCTTAGATTTCGGGGACGCGAAAATGTTTCCGGAACGCGGGGAAGGGGGAAGGATGTCGGCAACGGAAGGTCCCGGCTTGCGCGAACGTATCGCTCCCGACGAAGCCGACGCCATCCTGGCGGAAGCCATCCCCCGTTACACGCCGGTTACCTTGCCTTTGGCCAAATGCCGGGGCCGCATCCTGCGCGGGGAAATCCGCGCCGACCGGGCCCAACCGCCTTTCGATCGGGTCGCCATGGACGGCATCGCCTTCGCGTTCTCGGCCTGGGAGCGCGGGTTGCGGAGCTTCGCCGTGGAAGGCGCGCAGAAGGCGGGTGAAAAACCCAGGAAACTGAAATCGGACCAGGGTTGCCTGGAAGTGATGACCGGGGCCGTGTTGCCCGCGGGAACCGATTGCATCGCCCCGGTGGAAGATATTTCCGTGGCCGATGGCCGGGCGGAATTGGCGGCGCGCTATGGCGATGCCGTGCCCTACCGATTCGTGCATCGGGAGGGGGTCGATTGCGCCGCCGGCGATGTGCTGGTGCCGGAAGGGACGCGCCTGGAAGCGCCCCACTTGGGCGCGGCGGCCTCCTGCGGTTATGCCGGGCTGCCGGTGGCCGAGTCGCCCTCGGTGGCGGTGGTGGCCACGGGGGATGAATTGGTGGACGTGGGGCGTATGCCTTTGCCCCACCAGATCCGCCGCTCCAATCCCCATGCCATCGAAGCCGCCTTGCGCAAGCGCTATATCGAACGGGTGGCCTTGCTGCATTGCCGCGACGATGCCGCCCGTCTGCGCTTTACGCTGGAAGGCGTGTTGGGCAAATGCCAGGCATTGATCCTCACCGGCGGCGTCTCCATGGGGCAAACCGATCATGTGCCCGCCGTGCTTAAGGACTTGGGCGTGCGCCCGTTGTTTCACCGCATTATGCAAAAGCCCGGCAAGCCATTCTGGTTCGGAGTGGCCGCGGGCGGGCGCCCCGTATTCGGGCTGCCGGGCAATCCCGCTTCCGTGCTGGTGTGCCTGCATCGTTACGTGCTGCCCGCGCTGCTACGGGCGCAGGGTAGCCCGCGACCTTTGCATGTCCCGGTCGTCACGGCGGAAGCCATGGGCGCTCCGGGAAAACTTACCCAGTTCCGTCCCGCTACCTTCGCGTGGGATGAGGAAGGACGCATGCTCGCAAAGTGGGCGAAGCACCAGGGCTCGGGAGACTTTACCGGCTGGGCCAGGGCGGAGGGGTTCGTGGAAATCCCCGCCGGGGATGCAGCGGTGCCGGCGGGCAAGGTCCTGCGGGCATGGCGTTGGTAGGCCGCGCGGCAGCGGCATGGGAAACCGGGGGAGAGGGAAGGCAAATGGCGATCGACTATTCGAAATACGGGCGGGAAGATCTGGAAAGCGTTTTGCAGAACATCGATCGCGAGAAGTACCCGGAGAATTTCCGGAACGCCTCGGAGGCGTTGCAAGCGGTCATCGCGAATCCGCCTGCCGACGTAGCGCCCCAAGGGCCGAAGGGACCCATCGCGGTTTACCGCAATTTCTGGCGGCGGTTCGTAGCCCAAATGGTCGATGGCCTGATCATGACGCCCCTTGGTTTGGCTCCGTATTTCCTGATCCGGGCCAATTTTTGGATCGGATTCTCTTCCTTTCTGGTTCTGGTACCCCTTGGATCCGCATTCCACGTATTCTTCCATGCCCGTTACGGGGCCACTCCCGGCAAAATGCTGGCGGGCCTGAAACTGATGACCGTGGATTTGAAGAAGGTCGGATTGCGGGAGGCTCTGGTTCGGAGCGCGCCCGAATTCTTCATGGCCGTAGCGTATACTGCCACCCTTCTACCCATAGTGATAGGCCACCGCGAGGCCATCGAGGGGATGGGCTTTCTGGCCTTCAGCCAGCTATTGAATGCCGGAAGCGCGAAACTGGTTTCTCGCGTCAGCGCTTTCTGGGCCTGGTCGGAGCTGCTGACCATGTTGTTCAACGAAAAGCGCCGGGCCGTTCACGATTTCATCGCGGGGACGGTGGTGGTGCGCTGGCAGGAGCCCGAGGGCTGATGGGAATCACACGTCGGCGCTGTCTGCCCAACCTTCGCGATTACCGCGGGTAATCACCGTATCGCCCGCATCTAAATCGCCCGAACCCAACTCGGCCATGCCATGCAGGCTTTCATAGTAGGGACGAAAGTCGGGCCGCGTGGCATCGAACAATTGCGCGAAGTCGTCGACCACGAAGTAGGTCTTCTGGAAGGTATCGATGCGGTATTTGGTGCGCATGACCCGTAACAGATCAAAGGCCACGCGGTTCGGCGAGGCGCTATCCAGGCAATAGATGGATTCCGCTTGTGAAGACAGGATCCCGGATCCGTAGATTTTCAAACCGCCCGGCGCGGAAGCGTCGCGGATGAGACCGAACTCGACCGTATACCAGTAGAGGCGCGCCAGATGCGTGATCTCGCCGAGGCGGCCGGCCTTCATCCCGCCCTGTCCGTAGGCCTGCAGGTAATCGGCGAAGACCGGGTTCATCAGCAAGGGCACGTGTCCGTAGAGATCGTGGAATACGTCCGGCTCTTGCAGGTAATCGATTTGCTCGTGCTTGCGTATCCACCAGGCGGTGGGAAAGCGGCGATGGGCCAGGTGCTCGAAGAAGACGGCATCGGGAACCAATCCGGGCACGGCCACCAGTTCCCAGCCCGTCGCGGCCCGCAGGGTGCGGTTGAGGCGGGCGAAATCGGGGATGCCTTCGCCGACCACGGACAACCCTTGGAGGCCGGCCAGGAATTCGGCGCAGGCGCGCCCCGGCAACAACTTGGCCTGGCGCGCGCAGAGGGCGTGCCAGACCGCCTGATCCTCGGCGGTATAACGGTCGATGGGTTGCTCGATGACGAAGTCAGGACCGTGCTCCATGGCTTTTGTTTATCCCACGGCAGGCAGAACCGTACCGCGGCACTCCCCGAAGCCGATGCGGACGAAACCGGGCGCTTCGCAATGGCCCGAAAGGATGACTTCGTCCCCGTCCTGCAGGTAGCGGCGGGTTTCGCCAGCGGGCAAAACGACGGCATCCTTACCGCCCTGGGTCAGCTCCAACAGGCAGCCGCGATTTTCCGCATCCGGTCCCGAGATCGTTCCCGTGCCGAGGATATCGCCCGGCCTCAGGTTACAACCGTTGGAGGCATGATGCGCCAGCAACTGCGCCGGGGTCCAATACAAATCCCGGGCGTGGGCGCGGCTGAGGCGCGCCGGGGCAAGGCTCTGTTGCCGCATGGCGGGCGTGAGCAGGTGGAGTTCGCAAACGAGATTGATGGCGGCGCGCCCGGAGGCGCTCCCCTGATCGAGATAGGCCAGAGGCGCGGGATCGCCGGAAGGGTGGGCCGCGGCGGCCGCGCGGTAAGGCGCCAGGGCCTCCCAGGTGATGACCCAGGGTGAGAGGGTGGTCGCGAAGCTTTTGGCGAGGAAAGGCCCCAAGGGTTGGTATTCCCATTTCTGGAGATCCCGCGCGGACCAATCGTTGAGAAGGCACATGCCGAAAAGATGATCTTCCGCCGCGGCCACCGGGATGCGGGTCCCCAGGGGGTTCCCGGTCCCGATGATCAAACCGGCCTCGACTTCGTAGTCCAGGGCCTTGCAGGGCCCGAAGGACGGGGGCTGCAGGCCATCGGGCGAAGCCTGGGTCTGGCCCATGGGTCGGCGCACCGGAGTGCCGTCTAGGATGAGTGAAGAAGCGCGGCCATGGTACCCGATGGGGACATGCTTGTAATTCGGCAACAGCGGTTGCTCGGGACGGAACAGGCGCCCTACGTTGGTCGCATGATGGATGGAGGCGTAGAAATCGGTATAGTCGCCTGTTTCCATGGGCAGGAACAGTTCGCATTCGGAAATCCGAGGTAACACGCGGGTTTCCCAGTCGGGCAGTCCCGCGATGCGGGTATCGCCCGCGCGCAGCAAAGCGCTGATTTGGCCGCGTAGAGCGCCGGCATGGGCTGGACCCAAGGCGGCCAAGCGGTTGAGCGAGGCATCGCCGCATACGGCGGCGGCTTCGGAGGCCAGGCCCGTGAAAAGTCCGGCGGTCCGGCAGGCCGCGATGTCGAGAACGCGATCGCCGATCGCGACGCCGGCATGGGGCGGCTCCCCCGATCCCCGCCGGCGGAAAATCCCGAAGGGAAGATTCTGGATGGGGAAATCGTGGCCAGGGGCATTGGCCCCGGGCAGCCAACTGGTCAATGCCGCGTCATGGGTTTCGTCGATGCCGCGCGTCATAGCCATCCCGCCTCCCGTAAATCCTGCCGCGGTTCCTCGAAAGAACAGGAACCGAAGGCGATGGCGAAATCCCCGCGGGCCCGGCGCAGGCTCTCGGCGTCGATGCGGCGGTTGCGCCATTGCACGCCGTCGCTTGTGAACCGGAAGGCTTGCGGCGAAGTCTCGTCCAGCAAGGCCTCCAGTTCCGCGGCGGGAGCCCCCTGGGTGGCGAAGGCGGCGGCCAGGAAGACGTTTACGAAGCCGTGCATCATGGCCTTGGGGCTGTCCGGGGCATACGTCAGCGGGCGCAAGGAGCGGAAGGGATGGTGCAGGCCGGCCGTGGCCTTGAGGGGTACCCGGGCGGCTGCGCAGGCGGCGACGAAGGCGGCCGCCTCGGCGGAGGAAGGGATGCGATCGGGGGTAACTCCGCCGGTACGCAGCTTGGCGCGCCCGCCCAGGCGGGCCAGTTCGGCCAGGCAATGGCCGGGATCGGCCAGGGGGATTTCGAAATAGGCGATCACGTCGTCGGGGGCGGCTTCCAGTACGCGCGCGATGTCACTCGGCCTGTCGGCCTTCATCTCCAGGGTATCGATGCGGGCTGCGGGTTCGGCGTACAGGAAACCGGCGCGGTTGAATTCGGCCAGCTGCGACAAGTCGAGCACGGGGTCAGTGCCGATCAAAGCGGCGAGTTTCCAAGTGCCCGCGGGAAGCGTGGCGCGCGCGGCGGAAAATTCCTTCAGGCGCGCCACCGGGAGCACGAAGCGTCCCAGCCATTCGGCCTGGTGCCCCTTGCGGTAGGCGGCGTAATTGCGGGTCGCCGTATCCATGCCCAGGGAGGCGGGCGGATACAGGCCCGCGTAGTCGATGAGGCCTTCCATGAGGATGCTTAGCGCCGTTTCCATCATACCCCCGGGAACCGCTTGGGGATATCGCGCCAGCATCCCGCGTAGTCCTTTTGCAACGCCGGAGTCGCCAGGGCGAAAGGCGTGGGATGGAATACCCAACGGGATTCGAACATGAAGGCCAAGGTACCGGAAAGATAATCGGGCTTGAGCTCGGCCGCCGCGGCCTTGGCCACGGTTCCGGCATCGGGCCCATGCCCGGTCATGCAATTGTGCAGGCTGGCCCCCCCGGGCACGAAGCCCTCGGCCTTGGCGTCATAAGCGCCTTCGATAAGGCCCATGAATTCGCTCATCACGTTGCGATGGAACCAGGGAGGCCGGAAAGTATGTTCGGCCACCTGCCAACGGGGCGGGAAGATCACGAAATCGACATTGGCGGTGCCTGCCAGGGGCGAAGGCGAAGTGAGCACGGTGAAGATGGAAGGATCGGGATGATCGAAACCCGCCGAACCCATGGCGTTGAACCGGCGCAGATCGTATTTGCAGGGCGCCAGGTTGCCGCGCCAGGCGACCACGTCCAGGGGCGAATGATCCAGTTCCGATTCCCACAGCCGGCCTTGGAACTTGGCGATGTGGCGGAAGCGGCCGGGCTTGTCTTCGAAGGCGGCGCGCGGGCTCAGGAAGTCCAGGGGATGGGCCAGGCCGTTGGCGCCGATGGGGCCCAGCTCGGGCAGGCGGAAGGGCTGGCCGAAATTCTCGCAGGCATACCCGCGCGAAGCGCCATCGGGCAATTCCACTTGGAACCGGATGCCGCGGGGAAGGAGGGCGATTTCCCCGGGCGCGATTTCCAGTATCCCCAACTCGGTGCGCAGCCGCAAGCGGCCGAGCTGGGGCACGAGCAGCCATTCCCCGTCGGCGCTCGAAAAGAAAGTCTCCGTCATGGAGGCGTTGGCGGTATAGCAGTACGCGGCGCAGCCTTCCTGTTGGGTAACATTCCCGTTACCTGCCATGGCCGCCAGGCCCGCGAGGAAATCCGTGGGCGCGGAGGGCAGGGGGAGGGGATCCCAGCGCAGCGGATCGGGAGCGGTGGCGGCGGCGCCGTCGAAGGCACCAGCGGTCAGGAGAGTCCGGGGCAGCGCGCGGAACGGGGATTGTTTCGCGGAAGGATGGATACGATAGAGCCAGGATCGGCGGTTGGCCGCGCGGGGCGCCGTAAAAGCCGTGCCGCTGAATTGTTCCGCGTACAAGCCCATGGGCGCCTGTTGCGGCGAATTCTGTGCTTGCGGCAAGGCGCCGGCCAGGGCTTCGCTGGCGAACTCGTTGCCGAAACCGGCCAGGCAGCCATTGTCCGCCGGGCCGCTCATACCAGGTTCCCGCGGCGATCCTGTTCGCGCTCGATGGCCTCGAACAGGGCTTTGAAATTGCCTTTGCCGAAACCCTGGCAGCCCTTGCGCTGGATGATTTCCAGGAACAGGGTGGGACGATCTTCCAGCGGCTGGGTGAAGATCTGCAACAGGTAACCGTCCTCGTCCTTGTCGGCCAGGATACCCAGCTCCTTGAGGGCCGGCAAGGCTTCCGCGATGTTCCCGATGCGGGCGGGCAGCGCCTCGTAATATGCGTCGGGGACGCGCAGGAAATTGACGCCGTTGTCCCGCAACCGCCTGACCGTGGCCAGGATGTCCCCGGTAAGCAGGGCGATATGCTGCACGCCGGGACTGCGGTAGAAATCGTTGTACTCCTCCACCTGGCTTTTGCGGCGGCCCGGCGCGGGTTCGTTGATGGGGAACTTGAGACTGCGCGAATCGTTGGCCATCACCACGCTGTTGAGGGCCGTGAACTCGGTACTGATATCGGCGTCTTCGAAAGTCATGAAGCGGCGCAGCCCCAACACCCGCGTATACCATTCTTCCCATTTGGCCATCTCGCCCAGATGCACGTTGGCCACGTAATGGTCGAGGGCGGCCAGTCCGGCGTCCCTGCCGGGAACGGAGGCGGTCGCGTAACCCGGCAGGAAGGGGCCGCGGTAGTCGCCCAGCGAGAGGAAGGAGTGGATGGTGTCGCCGTAAACCTTGACGGCCGCGCGCTTGGCGGTTCCGTGCTCATCGCGGAGTTCTTTGGGCGCGTAGGCGGGCTCGGCGCCGCGCGCGACCGCGATGTCGAAGGCCTTTTCGGCATCGTCCACTTCCAACGCGATGTCGCGTACGCCGTCGCCGTGCTTCCGGATATGTTCGCCGATGGGGGCGCTCTCGCCATCGACGCCGTAAGGCGAAGTCACGACGAAGGTGGCCTTGCCTTGCCGCAAGGCGTAGGAGGCGCGGTCGCGCGAGCCGGTCTCGAGACCGGCATAGGCCACGCGCGCGAAGCCGAACGCCTGGCGGTAGAAGAACTCCGCCTGCTTGGCGTTGCCCACGTAGAATTCCACGTGGTGGACCCGTTTGATGCGGATATCCTGATCACCCATGCTGCTCCCCTTGCTTGCCTGCTATTCCGGCCCGCGCGATCTCGGCGAGCGAGGCCGGATTCTCCAATGCCGTCACGTCTCCCGGGTCCAGGCCCAGGTAGGCCGCCCTGATCACGCGCCGCATCACCTTGGCGTTGCGCGTGCGCGGCAAGGCCGCCACGAAATGCACCGCGTCCGGCCGCAGCGGTTTCCCGAGTTCCGCGGCCACGCGGCCCTTGAGATCCTCGCCCAGGCCGGGTACCTCGCCGGTTACCCCCGGCGCCAGGATGCAAAAGGCCGCCATGGCCTGCCCTTTGCGTTCATCCGGCACGCCTATCACGGCAGCCTCCATGACCCGCGGGTCCGCCGTCAGGATGGATTCCACCTCGGCCGGTCCCACCCTTTTTCCCGCCACCTTAAGCGTATCATCGCTGCGCCCCAGGATGTACCAATGCCTGTCGGCGTCCATCTGGGCCCAGTCGCCGTGGACCCATAGACCCGGCCACCGATTCCAATAAGTAGCCAGATAACGTTCCGGGTCGCGCCAGAAGCCCCGGGCCATGCCTATCCAGGGCGCCCGGATCACGAGTTCCCCTACCGCTCCCGCCGTCGCGGGCCGGCCCTGCTCATCCACGATCCCGGCGTCGATGCCGGGACAGGGGGCGGGAAAGGAACAGGGTTTGATGGGAAGCAGCGGATTGCCCATAAGGATGCCCCCGGAAACCTCCGTGCCTCCGGAGTAGTTGATGATGGGGAGCTTGCCGCCCCCCACCTTTTCGAACAGCCACCACCAGGGATCCGGGTTCCAGGGTTCGCCCGTGGAAGCCAGGATGCGCAACGCGGAGAGATCATGGTGCGCGGGCAGATCATCGCCCCGCACCATCAAGGCGCGGATCAGGGAAGGGGAAATCCCCAGGATGCCCACGCGGTGGCGGGCGCAGAATTCCCACAGGCGATCGGGCGCCGGGAAATCCGGAGCGCCGTCGTAAAGGGTAATCGTCGCCCCCAGCAGGGCGGCGCCATAGATGAGCCAGGGTCCCATCATCCATCCGATGTCGGTAACCCAGGTGATACGGTCCCCGGGTCCCACATCGGTGCCCAGGGCCATGTCCTGGGCCGCCTTGATAGGGAAGCCGCAATGGGTATGCAGTATGCCCTTAGGCCGACCGGTGGTGCCCGAGGTATACAGGATGAGCAGGGGATCCTCGGCGCCGGTGCGGGCCGCGGAGCCGTCGGCGCCGGGGGCGGAGCCGAGCGCGATCAGATCTTCCCAGGACACTTCGCGGGCGACCGACCGCGCGGCGGATGCCGCCTTGGGCGCGCCCAGCCGCGCCACCATGAACACCTTCGCCACACCCGGGCATTCGCGCAGCGCCTCATCCATGGCCGGTTTGGCGGCCACCGGTTTCCCCCGGCGCGGGAATCCGTCGCAGGTGAATACCGCCTTGGCTTCCACGTCCTGGAGGCGGGCCGCGAGGGCGGTGGGACCATATCCGGAAAACAAGGGAACGGCGACGGCGCCGATACGGGCCAAGGCCAAGAGGGCGATGACGGTTTCGGGCAGCATGGGCAGGTGCAGGCCCACGGCATCGCCGGCGCCCAGGCCCGAGGCCCGCAGGCCGGCCGCGCAGGCCTCGACTTGCGCATGGAGTTCGCCGTAGATAAGCGTACGGACGCCGCCTTCTTCCCCTTCCCAGATGAGCGCGGGCCGATCGCCATGGCCGGTTTCGACATGCTTGTCCAGGCACGACCGGGAAATGTTCAGACCGCCTCCGACGCACCAGGCCGGCCAAGCCGGTCCGCGCGCGGTATCGAGGACGCGCGTGTAATGCGTATCGAAACGGATATCCAGAAAGCGCAATACGGCTTCGGTGAAGCGCGCCGGATCCGTGATGGAGTATTGGTGGAACTTTTCCCAGGTAGCGCAACCGCAGTCCGCCATAAAGCGGGTCAATCGCGCGCGGGAGCGCGTAGCGGAATCGGGCTCCCAGGCGGCTTTACCGCCTTCCCAGGCGGCTTTACCGCCGGTAGCCGGGGAATCAGCCATGCATTCTAATATACCACTTGGACCGGCCCTAATCCTTAAAAACAGGGCATTCGCGTTGTCCGGCGGGGATATCCCATAAAGGCCTCCCCAAGCTTTCCTGAAACATCCCGACTTCCCATACAACGTACTCGCGGCGATCACGTTTGTTCCGGGAGCGGCCGCGAAGCGTGGAAAAAATAAGTTTGATTGATCCCCGCCATTTCATTTGGAGGGGAAAATGCCATTTCGAATTAAGACCTTTAAGACCTTTAAAGCCGTTACCACGATCACGATCCTATCCACCGGCTACCTCGCACTCGCGCGCGCCACGCAAGCCCAAGGGGCCCAGGCGGGCGGCGAGATCCAACTCGTGGACGCGTCCAGCCGGGTCACCAGCTATCGCGGCCCGGAAATCCAATCGCTGTCCGCGGACATTCTGGTGCGCAACCTGGGCGGCGCGAAAAAAGTAGGCATGCATTACCGCGCCGCGAACGGCGACTGGGCCGATGCCTGGGGAACCTTCCTGTATACCCAGGGCGACGGGCGCGAACGCTGGCAGGTGGGCTTCTCGCCCTGCTATGCCTATAACGATCCCGGCTGCTCCCAAATCGATCCCGATTTCGCCGTACGCATGGACGTGGGCGGGCAGACCTATTGGGACAACAACGGCGGCGCCAACTACCATCTCAACCGCCAAAGCGGATACCGCCTTGCCAACGGCTTCAAAGCCTTCACGATTTACCCGGGAATGGTGAACCGTTCCCCGGGACCGGGGGCGACCTTGTCCCTGTATGGCCGCGTGCTGGTGGAAAACCTGGGCAATCCGAAATCGGTCAAGATCATCTACACCGTCAACGGCTGGGCTTCGCGCGCGGAAGCCGCGCTCACCTGGGTCAATGGCGATCAGCTGTACCCGCCCGAGCGCTTCACCAATCCGGGTGAGTTCGGCGGCGAAGCCTGGGATTTCAGCCTCAGCTTGCCCGAGGGAAACCAGTTGGAGTACTTCATCCAATACGACGTGAACGGGCAGCGTCATTACGATTCCAACTTCGGCCGCAATTACAAGCTGGCCATTCCCGAATATCCGCAGATGCAGGCGCGCGGCAGTTTCTCCGCGTGGCAGCCGCAATACATGTATGCCCAGGGCGGCATCGACGGCTCCCTGGCCTACGCCACCGTGGCGTACGTGACCGGTCATGATCCCAAAGAGCGCTTCAAGTTCGACGCGCTGGGGGATTGGAGCTTCAATTTCGGCGACAACGACAATGGCGGCTTATCCCGCAGCGGCATCGCCGATCGCAATGGTTCGGATATCCGCTTCCTGGATGGGCCGGGACCGTACAAGATCAATTTTTCCGATCACTCCCACGCTTTCACCGTGGCCAAGCAGGCCGAGAGCGGGCCCATACGGCGGACCTTGATCTTCATCTACGGCCGCACCATGGTAGGCCAGGACATGTTCCTGCGCGGAGGCATCGACCACGCCTACTCCCAAAACGTTTTGCATAAGCCCTGCGCCGATACCGCCGGTTGGGAAAACCCCTGCGCCCTTCCCATGCGCCATCGCCTGCGTTGGGACCGGGAGGATCAAATCGGGGATGGGTTTCTGGATTGGTACGGGGCCGAGGACAACCAGACCGCGACCGCGCAGGGTTCGCCTCTGATCTGGACCACGAACGATCCCGGGAATCCCAAGGCGGTTTGGAAGGATACCGTGGGATATACGCCGCTGAACAAATACGGCGAGCATTACTGGATGCTGGACGTGGACATGGATTGTTCGCGCACCGTGGATGGTTGGTTCGAGGCCAAGAGCTTCATCACCAACGGACCCGGTTGGGAGAATGACGTTTCCCAGCCCGGCGCCCCCTGGCAATCACGCAATCATTTCGGGAAATGCGGAATGGTGAACGTGTTCCGCCGCGGCGAAAGCGCCGCCCAGATTTCCCCTTTCTGAGCTGACGCGCGCGCGGCCCCGGTTTTCCCGGGCGCCGCGCCGGCTTTCGCTGGTTTTTACCCGCCGCTAGGGATTATCTTCAAGATGTCCTTCCAACCGACGGGAACCTATGCGCGCGCGATTCCGGAAATACCTCTTGGCCCTATGCGGCGGCCTCGCCTTTTCCTCTTGCACCATCGATGACGTGCTGGCCCCGGTGGGCAGCGGCGGCGGCAGCCTGGACGAAAAGGTGGTGCTGGGGCTGCGCACGGCATTATCCGTCGGCATCGATACCAGCGCGGCCTTCGCCTCACAGGTCAACGGCTACCTGGCCCACGAAGCCATCCGCATCCTTTTACCCGCCGAAGCGGCCCAGGCCATCAAGGCCGCCGAAGAGGTGGCCGGCTACGTCAATCCCTTCGCGCATGAATTACAGGCCATCAAAGCCATCGCCGCCGCCACGCCCGGGGTGGAACAAGGCAGCTTCACCGCCAATCTGGGTCGCTCCGCCGGCATTTTGGGCGAGGTGGCCGCCATGGGATCGATCGGCGATTCCCTGGTCAAGTACATGAACCGGGCGGCCGAGTACGCGGCGCCGCGCTCGGTGCCCATCTTCAAATCCGCCATCGGATCGATGACCATCAATGATGGTCTTTCCCTGCTCAACAGCGCGGACAGCACCGCCGCCACGCTCTACCTGAGCGGCAAGACCTTCAACCCCCTGGACGCGGCCTATACCCCCATCGTGGATTCCACCTTGGCCCTGGTGCCGCTCACCAAGTATTGGTCCGATTTCCGTTCCACCTACAATACCCTGCTGGTCGACTACCAGGCCCTGGTCGACTTCCAGGTTTCCTGGAACGCGAACGTGGTGGTCTCCCGCGTGCCCACCCTGCAGGTGGATGCGCTCAAGCGGGTTAGCTATAAGCCCATCGAGACCGAGAGCCTGGGGGCCTGGACCACGGAGAAGGCGCTGACGGGATTGTTCTTCCTGGTAGGGGAGCAGGAGCGATCGATCCGCAGGGATCCGATCGGGTACGTGAAGGAGCTGGCGGCGGACCTGTCGAACATCCTCACCGAGGTGTTCGGGAAGATCATGGACATGGAAAAGCCTCCCGCGCCTTGAGGCGGGAGGCTGCGGCCGTCAATCAACCGCGCTTGTAGGTGATCCGCTTCGCGCCGGCCTCGCAGTTGCCCACGACCTTGGCATCCTTCACCTCGTCCTTGCCGACGATCTCGAGGGTGAAGGCTTTCACGCCCTTAGCCTTGATCTTGGCGTCGATGGCGGCCTTCACGTCCTCGCACGATTTGCCGGTGGCGGCGGGCTTGGGAGCGTCCGACACCGCGACGGTCGGTTGAACGGCGGCGGGCTTGGCCGCAGCCCCGGCCGTCGCGGCCGCTACGGCCGGGGCTTTGGCGGGTTCGCCCGCTTCCAGGGCGAAAGCGGTGAATGCGATGCTAAACAGGATTTTCATCTTTTTGGAGGCCATGCGAGAGTCCTTTGGTGCGGGTGAGCGGCTAAATAATATTAAGTTTTCAGGAGGGGGATAACTCTTTCCGGAGGAATCCATGTTCAAGACCTTCAGGTCCCCCGCTTGCGCTTGCCTACTCTCCACGTTGGCGTTCGGCGCCCTCGGCCTTTCGGCCCAAACCCCCTTCCGCATCTTCATGATCGCCTCCAAGGCCTCGGATCACATCGCCACCAGCACGGCCGCCAAGGCCGCCCTGGAGAAAATGGGGACCGAGAACGGGTTTACCGTCGACTACACCCTCGACACCTCCCTTATCAGCGAAGCCAACCTGGACAAGTACCAGGTCTTCTTCCAGGAGCATCTCGCGCCTTTCGAAGTCTCCAACGAGCGGCGCGCCGCAGTGGAGAAATTCGTCGCGAGCGGTCGGGGCTGGATCGGCGTGCACGCGGCCGGGCTAACCCATCCCGAATGGTTCCACGCCGGCAACTGGGATTGGTACGAGTCCTTCTTCGGGAGTATCCGCTACGTTACCCATCCTGCCTTGCAGACCGGTACGGCCATCTTCGAGGACCGCACCCATCCGGCTACCAAGAACATGCCCGCCACCGCGCAGTTCAAGGACGAGTGGTACGAGTGGGACGGCAACCCGCGGGCGCGGGTGCGCGTGCTGGCCAAGGCGGACGAGAAGACTTATACCCAGGTGAAGCCCCAAGGCGATCATCCCATCATCTGGTCCAACGAAACCTACCCGAAGATGATCTACCTCGGCATCGGCCACGACGTTTCGGTGTGGAGCCACCCCACCTACCTGTTGCTGGTGCGCGACGCCATTATGTGGGCCAAGCCGGCGACCACCAAGTTGGATCCCCAGGCGGCGGCCAAAGGTTACCTGGGCAGCCCGCGGGCGGCGCGGGTATGGGCGTCGCAAGGGAAGATCACCATGGGATGGGACGGGAACGCCTCCACGCTGGGCGGGGATGCGTCGACCGCAGGGGCGCGGACCGCGGAAGGCCTGTGGGATCCGTTGGGCCACAGCCTGCCGGTGCTCAAGGCCGAGGGATTCAAGGTAACCACGAACCGGTAATGGGCTGGGCGGCGGCGGGAACGTTTAAGCGGCGGGTTTCGTTGTTCTGAGGTTGGAGGCCCATAGCATCGAAATGGGGACGGCGAACATCCCCTCCCCGAACCGGCCGGTTTGGTTTCCGTCATAGAGTACCGCACCGGCGATGAATTTTTTCCCCGTGGCGTCACGTAATTTTCTCAAGCCCCTGAAGTCGCTGGAACCTATGGTAGAGCTCGCCTTGATCTCAACGCCCATTACACCGAAAGCGCCTTTTTCGATTACCAGATCGACTTCGTCTCCGTCTTGGTCGCGAAAATGGGAAAAGCTTAACCGGTCACTACGCCAACTAGCTTGTCTCCGCAATTCCTGATAGACGAAAGTTTCCGCCATTTGGCCGAGCAGATCCCTATCCTGATGCAAGGTTTCCGCATCCCCTTCCAGAAGCGCCAGCGCCAACCCGGTATCCTTCATATGCATTTTCGGCGACTTGATCAGCCTTTTCAAATGACTGTTGGACCAAGCCGGCACGAAATCGATCAAAAAGATCAGCTCAAGCAGATGCGCATATTCCTTGATCGTAGGTCGGCTCAATTCCAGAGGCGCCGAGAGCGCGCTTACATTGAACAGCCGGGCTGTCTGCCCGGCCGCGGCCCGTAGCAGCTTTGGGATTGCGTCCAAGGCATGGATACGCGAAATGTCCTTTATATCCCGCTTGATCAACGACTCTGCATAGCTTCTGTACCAATCCACGCGGCGGTTTCCCTCCCGCAGATGAAAGGCGGGTGGGTATCCTCCATTAGCAATCCGTTTCGACAATTCGGTTCCCAAACGCCTGCCTTCCCATGGGCGGAAACCTCCTGCTACGAGCTGATCCAGGAAATCCGGTCGGGTAACTTCGATTTCACATTGGGCAAGCGGATGCAGATTGAGGATTTCCATTCTCCCTGCAAGGGAGTCGGACAATTTAGGGGCTAAGAGCAGATTGGAGGAGCCCGTGAGGATAAATCTCCCGGGCTGTCTGTTTTCATCCACGGTTAATTTCAGGCTCGAGAACAGGTGTGGTACCTTTTGCACCTCATCAAGTATCACCCTATCAGGCAGGTCCGCCACGAACCCGACAGGATCATCCTTGGCCCGCGCCAACGTCCCCTGATCATC
>JAHFCH010000050.1 GCA_023249635.1 Fibrobacterota bacterium | reverse complement strand
TCCAGGTCGTCCAGGTCCGTGGTCCACAAAAGCGCATGCCCGCGATGGAACTCCCGCCCCGCGAGCACCGCGGCACCGCCCGCGGTCAGCAGCAGGTCGGTTCCGGAATCGGGCGCGAACGCATAGCGCTTACGCACCTGGCCCAGGGCCGCCGCCGCAACGGCCGGATCCCCCGATGCCCTGCCGATGCGCCCGAGTGCCGCGCGATCGGCCGTCACGGGGGAAACGCTGTCGACAAGGTTTCCCAAGCGTCCCAGGCGCAAAGGTTGCAATAGAAAGCGGTTTAGCAACGGGGCATCGCTTTGCCGGCCCGCCGCGATGATCAGGCGTCCGCCTTGCTTAACGAATTCCACCGCGCGCGCATACGTCTCCGCCGAAGCCCCGGGGCCCACCGCGAGGTAGACGAGGCGCAAGGGGGCGCGCGTCCCGCCCGATCCCCCCGCCACCGGGGCCCATGGCACTTCCTTGGCCGAAGCCACATGCAGGATGCGGCGAAAATAGGTTTCCCGACCCAGGCTGGGGAGCGAAGCCAGCGCGCTGCCCGCATGCGCCAACGACCAGCTACCGGCCTGGGGAAAGCAGAAATGCAGATCCGCTGCGGCGAAGCCGGATTGCGGCAGCGAGAAGCGCCCTTCGGTACGCGGGCCCGCTCCCAGCGGCAGGGTAACTTCCACGCGACCTCCGGCGGGAGCGGCTTCCTGGAACAATCGCCCGTCCAGGTACACCTGGGCCTTACCCGAGGCCTCGGCGGCGGCGGGGGAGAGGCGCGCGGCAAGGGCCACCGTAGGCGCGTCGGGAGAGGGGGTGGACTTGAGCCCGGCGAAGGCGGCGATGGCCATGGCCGAAGCGGAATAGTCCGCCACGGCGATGCGTAGTCCGGCATCCTCCGTCAGGGCCCGCGCCACATCGGCCTGGCAGGCGGCCAGGTCCGTCCAGGCGAAGGCCGGCAGGGTAACTTGCGCGGTACCTGGGCCCAGGGAACCCAGCAACTTCCTGACGGCGCCGGCGTAATCCCCGAAACGTTCGGAAACCTCCAGGGCCCCCGGCCCGTCTTCGATCACCGGGAATACGCGGGTGCGGGTCCCCAGGGTGGAATCCAGCGCGCGCAGCCGACCGCGCTGATCATCCAACGCCGGTTTCCCGCCTACCGCCGCTTTCCCGTAAATCCCATTGTGGATAAGCGCCAGGCTCTGGTCGGGCTTGGTCGCTGCGCGGCGCGATTCCATGGCCGGATTCGACAAAGCCAGCAGTAGGCACGCGATGAGCAAGGTGCGGATCAGCAGCAGCAGCAGGTTCTTGATGCGGTGGCGTTGCATGGAACGCGCAAAGCCTTCCTGCAACAAAAGCAAGCTGGGGAAGGGACGGCGGTCCAGGCGTTGGCGGCCGAGGAAATGGATCACCAACGGCACGGCGAGCAGGGCGCCGAACCATAGGCTTATGGGGCTAAGCAGGGAAAACATGGATCAGGATCTTTGCAACAGATCGCGCATGGCTTGGAAATAGGGCAGGGTGGTTTCCACGCGCAGGAACTTCACGTCCAGGTTGAAGCACTCCGCGCGCAAGGCCTCGGTATGCGCACGCAGGGTTTCCAGGTATTGTTCCTTCATGTGCCGCGCCGAAATGCGGATGGTCTCCCGGGTTTCCATGTCCACCAATTCCAGATTGGTCCCGTCCAGGAAAGCGGTCTCGGTGGGCGTAAGCACCTGCACCACCGCAGCGGCCTGGTTCTTGAAGCGCACTTCCTTGAGCCCGGTCAGGATGGCCTTGGGATCTTGCCATAAATCCGTGAAGAGAAAGGTCATGCTTCCCGACTTGAGCCGCGCCGCCATGCGCCCGAACAAGGCTTCCAGATCGGTGCGCCCCTTCGCTTGCAGGCCTTCCAGCGTCGCCAGTGCTTGGCGCAAATGCGCCGCGCTGTTGCGGGGCGGCAGGAATCCTTCCGGCTCCCCGGCCCCAAAGGCCACGGATACCGCGTCGCGCTGGGAGAAGGCCATCATCGCCAGGGAAGCGGCCATCACCTTCGCGTATTCGAGCTTGGTAACCTCGCCGTTACCCGGGCGGCCGCCCGGCCCGGACGTCCCGCCATACCCCATCGACTCCGAGCTGTCCAAAATCAGGTACACGCTGGCGTTGGTCTCGTCCCGGTATTGCCGCGTCACCAATTGATCGTTGCGGCCGTATACCTTCCAGTCCAGGAACTTGAGATCGTCGCCGGCCACGTAGCCCTTGTATTGGGAAAACTCCGAGGAGAAACCGTGGAAAGGGGAGAGGTGGCGGCCGGCCATGGTCCCCTCCAATACCATGCGCGCCTTAAGGGCAAGACCCTTAAGGCTGGATAGGTAAGCGGGATCAAGAACCTTGTTCAAATCCATGGGCGTGCTGGGTATCCGCCGCCGAATCCGCGAAGCGGCCGGCGTCGTAATGTTGGCGCATGCGTTCCTTCAGCTCCTCCAGGCCTGATTTGGCCTCCGCCGAAACGAACACAGCTTGGGGATGATGGCTGCGCAGGAATTCCAGGCGCTCGGGTTCGAGCAAATCGATCTTGTTGAACACGGTAATCCGCGGTACATCCTCCGGGCATAATTCGGCCAGGATGCGAGCGGTAATCGTCATCTGCTCCTCGAAGTCCCCCGCGCTGGCGTCCACCACGTTCAGGATCAAGGTGGCCTGGGCCACCACCGACAAGGTGCTTTTGAACGATGAAACCAGGCCCACGGGAAGCTTCCGGATGAAACCTACCGTATCGGAGACCACCGCCGGCTTCTTCGCGCCCAACCACACTTTGCGAGTCGTCGGGTCCAAGGTCGCGAACAGCTTATCCGCGGCTTCCACACCCGCCTTGGTCAGGGCATTCATCAAAGTCGACTTGCCCGCATTGGTATATCCTACCAGCGCGGCATGGAAGGTGGGCAAGCGCCGGTCATGCTGGGCCGCGCGGATTTCATCCATCTTCTCGAGCTTCTTGTTCAGGTCGGCGATGCGCTTGCGCACCAAGCGTTTATCGGTTTCCAACTGGGTTTCGCCCGGGCCCTTCATGCCGATTCCCACGCCGCCCGCTTGTCGCGACAAATGGGTCCAGGCGTTGGTCAGGCGCGGCAGCATGTATTCCAACTGCGCCACTTCCACTTGCACCTTGGCCTCGGCCGTGCGCGCGTGCTTGGCGAAAATGTCCAGGATGATGCCGCTGCGATCCAGGATTTTGCAGGGGATAAGGGTCTCCAGCTTCTTCACCTGCGAGCCGCTCAAATCCTCATCGAAGATCACCAGATCGGCCTGGTGCATCTCCACCATGGCCGCGATCTCTTTTACTTTGCCTTCGCCGATCAAGGTGGCCGGATCCAGGGTTTCGCGCCGCTGCATGGCGGTATCCACCACCACCGCGCCCGCGGTATCCGCCAGCCGGCCCAGCTCGGCCATATGCTCCTTGGCCAATTTCATGGTCACCGCACGCGTGGCGATGCCGACCAGGATGGCCTTTTCCTTCTCGGTCTTGTTTTCCTTGGAGCGGGAGGGATTGGTCACGACGCGGTCCCGGTGGCGCTTTCCGAGATTGGAACGGGCGTTGGGCCCGCTCATTCCCACTCGATGGTCCCGGGAGGCTTATGCGTGATGTCGTACAGGAGCGCGCCGGCGCCGGCGGCCTTGAGCGCGATCCAGAGTTTGTCGAGCAGGGGAAAGGGCAGGGCCGCGAAGCGTGCCGTCATGGCCTCGGAGGAGATCACCGGACGCAGCACGTATACCGGTCTGCCGCCCTTCTCCAGGGGTAAAAGCACCACCGGCATCTGCCACAAGGTGGCATACAGGTTTTCGGCTTCCAAGAAGCGCGTACAAATATCGTCCGCCTCGCGCAGCAAATCCAAGCGGGGCTTATCGCATTGCGCCGCGATCGGCTGGTACGCTCCCGGCAGCGCGCCGAGCTCCAGCACCACGCGGTTCACTTCCCGGATGCGGTTGGTCAGCGCCACGGCCAGCTTGTCGGCCCGGTCCCAATCGCGCGGACCCTTGAGCAGCAAGGGATGGGCATAGGTGCGGGCATCGCCTTGCACCCCCACGCTCTCCACCGCCAGCACTTCGCCTTCCAGGCCCTCGGGCGCAAGATGCGCCAGTACCTTGGCGGTTACCTGGGCATCCACCGTCTTGTTGGTGTCGGGATTGCAAAGCAGGCGCACGCCCAATCCCGGCCCCGGGAAAGGATGCCGCCATATCAGGCGCGCGGGTATCCCCAGCAACTCGCCCAGCTCGCGCACCTCGTCCTTGTACAAATCCGCCAGCGGCTCCACCACCAGGCCCTTTTCCAGCAACTCCATGATGGCGCCCACGCGATTGTGATGCGTTTTGATGACCGCCGCGTTCTTGGTGCCGCCGCTCTCGATGGTGTCCGGGTAAATCGTGCCTTGCGCCAGCAACCATTCGTCCGGATTCAGTTCGAGCGCAGCCAAGGCGGCATCCTTCACCGTCAGGAAGGTATCCCCGATGATCTTGCGCTTCGCTTCCGGGGCATATACGCCTGCCAGCCCGGTGAGAAAATCCGCCGCGGCGTCCCGCACCTTGAGATTGTGGAAGCCTTCGCGGTTCATGAAATCGATCACGTCCGCGCTTTCGTTCTTGCGCATCAGCCCATTGTCGATATGCAATCCCAACACGCGGTCCGGCCCGATGGCCTTGTTCAGCAGGGCGAAGGCCACGGTGGAATCCACGCCGCCGGAAACCAACAGGAAAACCTTTTTGCCTTCGCATTGCTTGCGCAGCTTGGCTTCCAGGGACAGCAGGTAATCCGCCACCTTCCATTCGAAGCGGCAACCGATATGCGTCAGGTAGTTCTTGAAGAGGAGCATGCCCTCTTCGGAATGCGTCACCTCGGGATGGAACTGTACGCCGAAGATTTTCCGCGCGTCATTCGCCACCGCCGCCAGGTCGCAATTCGCCGTGTAGCCGATGCGATGGAAACCCGAGGGCAACTTCGACACCTCATCGCCATGGCTCATCCACACCACCGAGGCCTGCGACATGCCCGCGAACAGCGGATGGCTGCGATCGGGGTGCAATTCGGCGGGGCCGAACTCGTGCACCTTACCGCGTTTCACTTCGCCGCCCAGATCGCGGCAAATCAACTGGTGCCCGTAGCACAGGCCCAATATCGGCAATCCCGATTTCAGGAAGGCGGGATTCGCCTGGGGCGCATCGGGCTCGTACACCGAGGCAGGCCCGCCGGAAAAGATGAGTCCCTTGTATCCGCGCAATTCTTCCGCGCCCGCTTGGGCCGAAACCACTTCCGAGTAGACGCCCAATTGCCGCACGCGGCGCGCGATCAGGTGCGTATACTGCCCGCCAAAATCAACGACTCCGACCTTTTCCATGTGGGGTCCTAAGATAGAAAAGCGGGGCGCCCCGGGCGCACTCTCAAGCGTCTGCCCGCGCTACCTGGGGGCTTCCGCAAGAGGGTAGGCTGCGGCCGGGCCGTGGGTGCGGTTCCGGCTCAGGCAAGGCTTGGCGAAGTGGTGGGGCTATCGGCGAATCGGGGAAGGGATGCCCGCGATGCAGGGTTGGGGCGGCTACGTCCGGCTTGCTTCAAGCCGGCCGGCTCCGAGCAGCCTTTTCGGCGCGGGCTTTCGATGCCGTGGGTTATTGCTTTCCCCGCTTCGCCGTCCGCCTTGATTGTCAGCGCGTTCCGCGCCGACGATTCCCAAGGCGCGAATGCGCCAAGGTCAGGATTGGCTGCGCCAATCCCGCCCCCGCGCTGAAAGCAGCGCGGATTGGGTACTTACCGGAACCGCACCCCCGGCCCGGCCGCCCCTGCGGTCCGCGGCAGCCCACAGGTTGCGGAGTGACGGGTGTCGAGTGCGGCGCAGCCGTATCGTCGAAGAGAGCTCGGTCCGACGTAATTATCGACGCGAAGCTGGGCGTGTCAGAGCCGGTATTTTGGTATACCGAGCGTTGGCTGGCTAGTCGGTGCGCAGGGGCGGGCGGGCTCCGGGGCTTGGGGGCGGTGAGTTATGAGCGTCACGTTCTGGGGAAGGGTAGCGACAACGGTCATCGACAGCCCGCGACGGGTCAAGGCGCCGATGGAAGCGGAGGAACCCGGAGGCGCCGTCGTGGAATACCCGAAGAATGCTTTCGCGGGCGTGCCCTTCCCCAGAACGTGGAGAGACCGCAGGGAAGCGAAAGCGAATAGCCAAACCGCCCCCAAGTCCCGGAGGCCGGTCGTGACTACGTGAAAGCTACCCAGCCAACGCCCGAGCAACCTCAACCAGGCTCTTAACCCCCCAGCCCGTCGCGCCGGGTTTGTAGTACTTCCACGGCGCCGTGGTAAACGCGGTGCCCGCGATATCCCAATGCGACCATGCGGTTTTCGCGGGGACGAATTCCTGCAGGAACAGGGCGGCGGTGATGGCGCCGGCTTCCTGCTTGCCTACGTTCTTCATATCGGCCACGGGATCGTCCAGGTACTCGCGGTATTCCTCTTCCAACGGTAACTGGCAGAACTTCTCCGAGGCCGTTTCCCCGGCCGTGATCATAAGATGGGCGAAGACCGCGTCGTTGGAAAAGAGGCCGGTGATGGAAGGGCCGATGGCGCGCACGATGGCGCCCGTCAAGGTCGCGAGATCGATGATGTGGGTCGCGCCGATGGCGCCGGCTTCGGCGAGACCGTCGGTCAGGATAAGGCGGCCTTCGGCGTCGGTATTGTCCACCATGATGGTCTTGCCGTTCTTGGCGGTGAAGATGTCTCCGGGCAGGACGGCCGCGTTGCCGGGGCGGTTTTCCGCCAGGCATAGTACGGCGCTCACCTTGATGGGCAGTTTGAGATCGGCGATGGCGCAGAGCGCGGCGAGCACGGTAGCGGCGCCGGCCATGTCGCATTTCATTTCCCACATCCCCTGGCTGGGCTTGATGCTGATGCCGCCGGTATCGAAGGTCACGCCCTTGCCGACCATGACGAAATGCGGTGCCTTGGGGCCTTTCTTCGCCTTGGAATTGTCATAGCCCAGCGTCACCATGCGCGGGGGCCGATCGGAACCTTTGCCCACCGTCCACAAGCCCATGTAGCCATCGCTTTGCAGCTTCTTCTCGTCGCGCACCTTGAAGCTCAGGCCGTGTTCCTTGGCGGCTTTGCGGGCGGCCTGCGCGAAGTCCTCGGGATCCAGGGAAGATCCCGGCTCATTGACCAGGTCCCGGCACAGGTTGATCTGACGGCAAACGGCTTCCGCGTCGGCCAAGGCTGCGCCGCCTTTTTTGAAGCCTTCGCCCGATGCCAATATCACGATTTCGGGTTCGCCCTTCTCGGGCTTTTTATCCGACTTGTATTTGCGGAAATCGTAGGCCGCAATCAGGAAGCCTTCGCACAAGGCGCGGATCTCGGAACTGCTGAGCCGGTCCACGGCGACCGCGATACGAGGAAGGGAACGGGCCTTTTGCCATTCACCGATGCGGGAGGCGGCCAAACGCAGACGGTCCTCGCGGCTCAAGCCCTTTTTTTGGGGCACCTGAAATACGGCTGCCAAAAAGTCACCGGCGGGAATCAATTCCCAGGAGTCGTTCAGGATTTTGTTCGCCTGGTTTTTGACAACCGCTGACACCTGATTCTGCAGGGAGTTGCGATCCTTAGGGAGATTCCCTACCAGTTTATCCTGTTCCGCGAGGAGGACCAGGGCAGGAAGACCTTCCGTACGGGTCTTCTCAATGGCTTCCAAAATCAGCTTCATGGGCTCCCCAAATCGAGATTTTCAGAAAAAATACTCAGTAAATCCATGGGCTTAAGCAGGATTGTTGAAATTGAGCTTCTTCTTCCCGAGGTAAGCCCGCTATAAGTCCCTGGGTTAGAGAAGGGTAAGTGCTTTTTTTGGTGTACAATTTGCTTTTGTAAAGAATAAGCCGGAAAATGAAGGATACCGCACAGCAAAAGTTGACAAAAGAGGGATTTGTCTATTTTATATGTCAATAATTGACAAATTGGGAACAACGGAATGAAAGATTTCACAGTCCACCAGGCGCGGATCATGTCGGCCCTGACGGAGATCAGCAAGCTGTTCAGCTCCTCTCTCGACTATCGGGAGGTGGCCAATCAATGCCTACGCACCCTTTCCGAAACCCTCGATCTGGAGCGCGGCACCCTGCTGATGCCAACGACGGATCGGAAATGCCTGGTCATCAAGGCCAGCGTGGGCTTCGATGCCGAGGAAATCCGCAGTTCGGTCTACAAGATCGGGGAGGATTTCGTCGGCAAGGTGTTCAGCAATTGCCTGCCCATGGCGTTGCCCGATGCCGAAGAGGTGGCGGGCGTCCCCACCCCCAAGGATAACGCTGAAGACTTCAATCTCTACCGCATCGGTTTCATCGCCGTGCCCGTAGTGCTCGATTCCCGTCCCATCGGCGTCATCACCGCCCACCGCACCTCCCGCAGCAATACCATGGTGGACGAAGACATCAAGGTGATGAAGATCGTGGCTTCCCTGCTCTCCCAGACCTTGCGTATCGCCGAGATGATCCGCGAGGAGAATTCCAAACTGGTCCAGGAAAACAAGGAGCTCCACGCCGAGCTGGAAGAACGCTTCAATCCCGACAACCTCATCAGCAACTCTTCGGCGATGGCCAAGACCTTGGCAATGGTCAAGCGGGTGGCGGGCACCGATGCCTCGGTCCTGCTCCGCGGCGAGAGCGGCACGGGAAAGACCCTTCTAGCGCGTTCCATCCATTACACCAGCGCCCGGCAGAAGGCTCCTTTCGTCATCGTGAATTGCGCGGCCCTGCCCGCCAACCTCATCGAAAGCGAATTGTTCGGCCATGAGAAAGGCGCCTTTACGGGCGCCCTGCAACTGCGCATCGGCCGCTTCGAAGCCGCCGACGGGGGCACCATCTTCCTCGACGAAATCGGGGAGATACCCCTGGAGACCCAGGCCAAGCTGCTCAGCGTCATCCAAGACGGCACCTTCGAGCGCGTGGGATCTTCCAAGACCATGACTTCGGACGTGCGCCTAATCTGCGCGACCAACGCCAACCTCGAGCAATTGGTGCGCGACAAGCTGTTCCGTGAAGACCTGTATTACCGGTTGATGGTGGTGCCCATCAACGTACCGCCGCTGCGCAGCCGCCGCGAAGACGTGCTGCCCCTGGCCAGCTACTTCCTCAAGAAGTTCACCACCAAGTACAACAAGCGCATTTCCATCTCCCGCGAGGTGATGGAGTTCCTGGAAGGCTATCCCTGGCCCGGCAACGTGCGCGAACTGGAAAACACCATCGAACGCACCGTGGTGTTGGCCGGCGGCGAGGCCCTTACCGCCAAGGACATCCCCATCCTGAATTCCATGGTGGAAACCCCCGAGCCCATCGCGGCGCCGGTTCCCGCCACGAATGGAGTGGTGACCTTCTCGCCCCTAAGCCGCCGCTCCAAGGAACGCCAGCTCTACGAGCGGGTGCCCTTGCGCGAGAAGGATATCCGCGAGGCTATGCATAATGCCGGGGGCATCCAGACGCATGCGGCCCGCATGCTGGGAGTGTCGCTACGCCAGCTGCGTTACGCCTTGAGCCGATTCGGCATCAAGGCGAACGAGTTCAAATACTGAGGCCGGTTGCGCGCGCCGGCATATTCCAGCGCAGCCGCCGCAGAGCGTCACCGCAGCTGTAACTTCCGGGTTACCTGGTTCCCGAGCATAGGGGTTCCGCGGACGAAATAAGTCCCCGGAGCCCGGGCTTCTGAGCGGTCCCAAATCACCCGATCCCCGAACACTTGCCAACCCCGCAAGCGGGCGCCACGGGCATCCAGAATCTCCAAGCTACGGAATTCCCGCAGCCCCGTGAATACCACCGCTTGCCCGGGTTCGGCCGACACGCTCAGCCTGCCCGGGTTTTGCCCGGCGGAAAATGGCGCCGCCACCGCCACGCTGCCGCCCTGGATGACCAGTTTGCCCGCGCTCTCCGTCACTTTCAAAGTCACGGTTCCCGTCTTCTCGTCCAGGTCGACTTGGGTAGTCCCCGTCACCCCGCCCTTATCCACCGTCACCAGGTAGCTGCCCCGGAAGCCCCGGTACTTATAGGCTCCGGCGGCATCGCTGGTTCCTTCGGCCTTGGTCATCAGGCGGTCCCGTATCAGGCTTTTCAAGGAAGCGTAGGAGGGCTTTTGCGTCCCGTCCTGATTGATCATGTAGTTGGCGTTCCAGCGATTGGTGTCCGGACCGATGCCCCAGGCGTTGAAGCCGTCCGTGGCCGGATGGCTGAAGACGGTGGCGTAGGCAGAAATGAAGTATTGCGCGCGCAAATCGTCGGTCCAGTTGCCGGTATGCCCGCCTTCGATGGGTTCGTCCATGATGCCGAACTCGGCCAGTTGCACGGCCACACCGCTGCCCGTGAACGGGTCGAACAGCTTGTACATCTCCTGGGGCGTCGCCCAATAGCTATGCGGCCGATGTCCGTGCATGGCGATGAACTTTATCCCGGGATACCTGGATTTGAGATCGGTGGGGGTGGGGAAGCGTTCCGCCGCCGAGGCCGGGTTCCACACGTAACAATCGTTGATGCCCAGGCGCAGGTTGGGGTAGAGTTTGGAAAGATCACCAAAAAAAATGGTCTGATTGGAAAAAACCTTGGCGCGCTCCACGTGGGTCAGCATGTCTTCGTTGAATACCTGGAAATAGGTGATCTTGTCCTTGAAGTGCTCCAGGGCCGCGAGCGCGTAATCCTTCTGGGCCTTGGCCTTATCCGCATCGGGGAGCGCGGCCACCCAGTCGGGATGGTAGCCCGCCAGAAAGTGCAACTCCAGTTGGGCGCCCGAAGCCTTGAAGTTGGCCAGCAGGGCATCGGCCTTGGTGAAGTCCTTGACGCCTTGGACCTTTTCGTTGGCGGCCCACTTGAAGGAGTATTCGGTGATGCCGTAGTTGAAAACGTCGCGCCAGAGCTTGATGTAGTTCGGGGCCGCGTATTGCGAAGTTTCGAAGGGAGGCACGGCGCCGAACAGATAGGCGTGTTCGATTTGCTTGACGGAAACCTTCAGGCCCGCCAGCGGTTTTCCGGTTTCGTCGGTGAAGGCAAGGGCCGCATCGCTTTTGCGGTTCTTCTCGATGTTCGGGATCACCGTCCCTTGGATAAAGGCATCCTTGCTGTTGAAGAAGGCATCCACCCATTTGTCATAAGGCTGGGCCTGCGCCCCGGCCGCCCATACCAGACCGATTCCCGCCGCCCAGGCTCCCATCCCCATTCCACCCTTTTCCATGCTTCGCTCCCACGGTTTTGGTTCCGCGTCCCGCGCGCCTTCCGCCCGCGCCCGGGCCTTGACCCCGGCGCCGCGATCGGCCTTCACGCCCCCCAGGCGCGCCAGGAAAGGTAGCTGCGCGCCCAGGCGGGAGGCCTTCGTAAAGGGGCGCAATTGATCAAGAAATTCGCCACTGTGATTCCGGCGCCTCCCCGACGATGCGCGGCCGCAACAAAAGCGATCGCCGGAAGCCGATCCGACCGCCGATGGCGGCGCATTTCCTAAATTCCGGGGCATGTCCGATCTTTCGCGGCTAACGGGAGTGGGTCCCAAGCGGGTCAAGATCCTGGGTGAAGCGGGTATCTCCACCCTGCGGGATCTGGTTTATCACTTGCCGCGCCGTTACCTCGATCGCACCCGCTTTACCCCCATTGCCGAATTGAAGGTGGGCGAGGACGCCATCTTCGTCGCCACGGTGGCGTCCATCCACGTGGTGCAGACCCGCATGATGGTGGAAGTCAGCGATGCCACCGGCAGCGTGGAACTGGTCTTTTTCAACGGCGTGCAATTCATGCGCGGTCGCTTCAAGGAAGGCATGCGCCTTTCCGTCGCGGGCGTACCCAGCCATTTCCGGGAACTGCAGATGGTGCATCCCGAATGGGAAGCCCTGGCCGAAGGCAAAGAGCCGGTAGGGGAGGTACTTCCGCGTTACCCCCTCACAATGGCCATGTCCGAGGCCCATGTGGCCCACAAGTTCCTGCAGCAGATATCCCTGGAGGCGCTGGGAGGATTCAGCTTCACCGATCCGGTTGCCGATATCCATCGGGGCGCTTTGGAGCTGCTCCCCGAGGCGGAACTTTTGCGCGGCCTGCATAAGCCCGCAGCGGTGGCGGGAATCCCTGCGCTCCGGCGTCAGCTCAAGGTGCGCGAACTGCTTCCTTTGTCCTTGAAGCTGGAAGCCGTAAAACGGGAACGTCGCAGGGTGGGGAAGGCCTGGCCGCAAGCCCTAGCCTTGCGGGAGACACTGAGGGGGGCGCTCCCCTTCACCCTTACCGCGGGTCAATCCGAAGCGGTGGCGGGCATTTCGGCCTGCCAGGCCGCGACTGGCCAATTCTGCGGGTTGTTGATGGGCGACGTGGGTTCGGGTAAGACGGTTGTGGCGATGCTGGCGGCGGCCAACGTCATCGGCAACGGCGGGCAGGCGGCCTTGATGGCGCCCACGGAAATCCTGGCCGCGCAGCATTTCGCCACCTTAACCCCTTTTCTCGCCAAGGCGGGCATTCGCGCCGCCCTGCTTACCGGCGATACCTCCAAGGCCGAACGCGACGCTCTCACCGCCGATCTGCGCGCGGGCACCCTTCCCTTCGTGGTCGGTACCCACGCCCTGTATTCCGGCGATGTGGTCTTCAAGCAACTGGGTCTGGCCATCGTCGATGAGCAACATCGCTTCGGGGTGCAGCAACGCGAAGCCCTCGCGAAGAAGGGCGGCCACCCGGACATCCTGTATATGTCGGCCACTCCCATTCCGCGGACGCTGGCGCAAACCGTATTCGGCGATCTGGAAACCTTCGCTTTACGGGACAAGCCGGCCGGGCGGCTGCCGGTCAAGACCCGCCTGGTGGGCGGGGAGAAGCGCACGGATATGCTCGGCTTCCTGGTCAAGGAGGCCCTGGGCGGCAACCAGGTCTTTTGGGTGGTGCCGCAGATAGGACCCTCGGTTCCCTCGGCGGCCAAGGCGGAAGCCGATCCCGATATTTTCGTGCCCGCGGGGCGGCGCGAAGAGGATATCGCCACCGTGGACAAGGTGCGCAAGGAATTGGAAGCCTTCTCCAAGGAATGGAAGGTCGGCGTCGTGCATGGTAAGCTGCCCGCGGAAAAAAAGGAAGCCGCCTTGTCGGCCTTCCGCCGCGGCGAGTTGCAGGCCCTGGTCGCCACCACGGTCATCGAAGTCGGCGTCGATGTGCCCCAGGCCAACCTGATGGTCATCGAAAGCCCGGACCGTTTCGGGGTGGCGCAGTTGCACCAGTTGCGCGGCCGCACGGGCCGCGGCACCGCCCAGGCCTGGTGCTTCCTCTCCCTGCCCGGCAAAGAGATGCCCCCGGAAACCTACGAGCGTCTCGCCGCCTTCTCCGAAACCACGGATGGATTCGCCATCGCCGAGTTGGATCTGAAGGCGCGCGGGGCGGGTAGCCTGGAGGGTACGGAACAGAGCGGCTACGGGGGCTTGCGCTTCACCGATCTGCTTGAGGATTTCGCGCTCACCCAGGAGATGCGCAAATACGCCGAAGGTCTCGCCGACCTCGGGACCGGCGCGCCGTCTTCTTCCCCGCCGACTTCTTCCTGATACGCGCCGAAATCGTACCGATGCGGCGCAATTTCCGGAGCCATTTCCGGCGCTGACCCGAAACTCGCCGGGCCGGGAGCCCGATTCCGCATTACCCTAGAGCCGAACCGATCCGGGGGGCGGGATGGGGCGGACTGATTTCCTTGCGAAGATGATCCTGTGTGCGGCGGCAAGTTTGGCCGGCGCGGCCACTTTCACCATTCCTACCGCCGGTACCGACGCGGCCATCCAAACCGCACTCGCCTCGGCCCGCGACGGCGACACACTGTTCTTCCCCGCCGGCCGTTACTCCCTTTCCAAAACCATCACTCCCAAAACCGGCCTGGTGCTGGCGGGCGCCGGAGCCTCCACGTCCGTCCTCGCCTACGCAGCCGCCTCGGTCCTCCCCATGGTTTCCCTGACCGGGGTCTCGCGGGTGGAAGTCCGCGATCTCGGCTTCGAAGGCGGCCATGCCCGCAATGCCATCGCCGCCTCCGACGGCGGCGGCCATCTCCTCCATCATCTGCGCGTGGTCGGCTTCACGGAAGCCACCGGTATGATCGTCGGCATCCATTTCACCTCCAAGGTCACCGGCAGCCGCATAGCCGACAATGCTTTCTCCGGCATGGCCGTGCAGGTCGAGTTCGGCGGCGCCATAAGGCTTACCGGCGCCAGCGGGCATAACCAGGTTCTCAGGAACACTGTCGATAGCGCGGGCCGGGGCGGCATCCATCTCGATGGCTCACCCGGCAACGTGATCAGCGGCAATACCGTCAGGCATTCGGGTTTGGCCCAGGCGGGGACCAACCCGGGACTGGGCCTCGAGGTCTGGGGCGGTTGCGACAGTTCGCTCATCGAGGACAATATCCTCGATCATTGGCTGAGCGTGGATAACAGCGGCTTCACCGCAGTGCGGCGCAATCGTATCGGCGCGGTTGACGGCACCTACAAGTGGGCCGGTCTAGAGCAGGTGGGGAGCAGTCATTGCGTCTTCACGGGAAACGTGGTGGACGACGGCGCGCATATCGGCATTTCGCTTTCCAACAAGCCCGCCAAGGACGAAACCTATTGGGGCTTCAACGAAATCCGCCGCGCCAGCACCTGGGCCATGCAAATGCAAGGCGAGGAAAAAGGCGCCAACCGGCATTTCTTCTACGGCAATACCTTCGCCGCCACTCCCGGCGCGCATCCCCAGGCCATCTACACCAACCAGGGCCATGCCTTGCGCTTCAACGGCAACTGCTTCCACTTGGCCTTCGACAGCAACGCCGTTACGGGCAACGGGGGGTCGGCGCTGGATTTCATGGGGGCCTTGGAGGATCTCAGCTTCACGCGCAACAGCTTCAGCGGCAACGGCGGGCTCAGCACGGGAGCCTATACCGGCAGCGTGCTGCGCTGGGAGAATAATTCGGTGACCGGCGCGGGCGCGCCGCCGGCGGCCAAGGGCTTGGCCAAGATTCCCCAAGCCGCATTCTCCGGGCCCCTCGCAATCAAACCGGGGGAGACGGCGAAGTTCACGAACCAAAGCCGCACGGCGGCCGGCGCGGCCATGCAAGCGGACGCCAAGCTGCTGTGGGATTTCGGGGACGGCCTCCCCTCCAACCTCTTGGACGGAGCCCATAGCTTCTCCAAAGATGGAACCTTCCGGGTTACTTTGATCGTGTGGGAAACGGACGGGCAGGGCGCGCGCGCGGAACGGACAATCGTAGTGGGCACGGGAACTTCCCTGGCTCAGCACTCCCAGACCACCCGGATGCGGTCCCCGGGTTTTACTGCCGCCCCCGCCCGGCGCTTCGACTTGATTGGCCGACGTCGATATTCAGGTCCATCCATGACAGTGGATTAGCCCAATCGGCCGCAGGCCCTGAAACCACGGGTTTCCAGGGGAATTCACGGCGAAGGAAGGCTCCCCGGAACCGGCTCGCGCCAGCAAAGGCCGGGCCGAAATTGTTATCTTTCCGACCCGATGCCTAAAAGAACCGACCTCCAGAAAATCATGCTCATCGGCAGCGGGCCCATCGTCATCGGCCAGGCTTGCGAATTCGATTACTCCGGCACCCAAGCCTGCAAGGCCTTGAAGGAAGAAGGGTATCAGGTCGTCCTGATCAATTCCAATCCCGCCACCATCATGACCGATCCCGGCCTGGCGGACGCGACCTATATCGAGCCGATTACCTGGGAGATGTGCGAGAAGATCATCGCCAAGGAAAGGCCGGACGCGCTCCTGCCCACCCTCGGCGGGCAGACCGGCTTGAACACGGCGGTGGAATTGGCGAAGCGGGGCATCCTGGCCAAGTACGGCGTGGAGATGATCGGCGCCAACCTGGAGGCCATCGAAAAGGCGGAATCCCGCCAACAGTTCAAAGTGGCCATGAACAAGATCGGCATCGAATCGGCCCGTTCCTACGTCGCCAAGACCATGGAAGAAGCGCGCGAAGGCAAGGATAAGATCGGCCTGCCCATCGTTGTCCGTCCCGCTTTCACCATGGGCGGCGCCGGCGGCGGTTTCGCCTACACCGAAGAGGAATTCGAACGCATCGCAGCCAGCGGCCTGCAACTGAGCCCCATTTCCGAAATCCTCATCGAAGAGTCCATCGTGGGATGGAAGGAATTCGAGATGGAGGTGATGCGCGACAAGGCCGACAACGTGGTCATCATCTGCTCCATCGAGAATCTGGACGCCATGGGCATCCATACGGGCGATTCCATCACGGTAGCGCCCGCGCAGACGCTCACGGACAAGGAATACCAGCGCATGCGGGACGCGTCCATCGCCTGCATCCGCGAGATTGGCGTTGAAACCGGCGGTTCCAACGTGCAATTCGCGGTCAACCCAGAAGACGGCCGCATGATCATCATCGAGATGAACCCGCGCGTGTCGCGCAGCTCGGCCCTGGCCTCCAAGGCCACCGGGTTCCCCATCGCCAAGATCGCCGCCAAGCTGGCCATCGGGTACACCCTCGACGAATTGCTCAACGACATCACCCGCGTCACCCCGGCCTGCTTCGAACCCACCATCGACTACGTGGTGACCAAGGTTCCGCGCTTCACATTCGAGAAATTCCCCCAGGCCGAACCGGTCTTGGGCACCCAGATGAAATCGGTGGGCGAGGCCATGGCCATCGGCCGCACTTTCAAGGAAAGCCTTCAGAAGGCCTACCGCTCGATGGAAATCGATCGCATGGGCCTCGGCGCCGACGGCAAGAAGGACATTCCGGACGATCAGATTGCCGGAAACCTCGACTACAAGCGCCCGGGCATCAACCGCGTGCTCTCCATCCGCCGCGGTTTCGAGCTGGGCTGGAGCGTCGAGAAGCTGCATGAGATGAGCAAGGTCGATCCCTGGTTCCTGAACCAGATTCTCGATCTCGTCCGCTTCGAAAAGTCGAATCTCATCGGTAAGAACCTGCCTTCCGTGCCCAAGGCCATCCTCAAGCAGGCCAAGCAGTGGGGCTATAGCGATCATCAAATCGCCTTCCTCACCAAGTCCACGGAAGAGATCGTGCGCCAGCGCCGCAAGGCCGACGGTATCATCCCGGTATATAAGACGGTGGACACCTGCGCTGCCGAGTTCAAGGCTTTCACGCCCTATCACTACTCGACCTACGAGGAAGAGAACGAATCCGTCCGCAGCCCCCGGAAGAAGGTGCTCATCGTCGGGGGCGGGCCCAACCGCATCGGCCAGGGCATCGAGTTCGACTACGCTTGTTGCCAGGCCTCCTTCGCGCTGCAGGAAGAGGGTTATGAATCCATCATGGTGAATTCCAACCCGGAAACCGTGAGCACGGATTACGACACTTCGGACAAGCTGTACTTCGAGCCGCTCACCCGCGAAGACATCCTGAACATTATCGAGTTGGAGCAGCCCGACGGCATCATCCTCCAGTTCGGCGGCCAAACTCCGCTCAAGCTGGCCAAGCCCCTGGAGGCCGCCAAGGCCCCCATCATCGGCACCTCCCCTTCATCCATCGATATCGCCGAAGACCGCAAGCTGTTCGCCGAGATGGTCGAGAAGCTCGGCTTCCGCCAGCCGCCCAACGGCATCGCAGTCAACGCCGCCGAGGCCGTGGAGATCGCAAAGCGCCTGACCTATCCCGTGCTCATCCGCCCTTCCTTCGTGCTGGGCGGCCGCGCCATGATGATCGTGTACGGCGAGGATGAACTGCGCAAATACATGGAAACCGCCGTGGAGGCCTCCCCCGAGCGCCCCGTGCTGGTGGACAAGTTCCTGGATTCGGCGATGGAAGTCGATGTGGACTGCCTCTCCGACGGCGAAACCGTCGTAGTAGCCGGCATCATGCAGCATATCGAAGAGGCCGGTATCCACTCCGGCGACTCGGCGTGCATCCTTCCGCCCCAGGATCTTTCCCCGCGCACCTTACGCGAGCTGGAGCGCCAGACCATCGCCATGGCGAAGGAGCTCAAGGTCATCGGCCTGATGAACGTGCAATACGCCATCAAGGACGAACTGGTCTACATCCTCGAGGTCAATCCCCGCGGCAGCCGCACCGTGCCTTTCGTCAGCAAGACCATCGGAACCCAGCTCACCAAGCTGGCCACCAAGGTCATGATCGGCCGCACCTTGAAGGACCTCGGTTTCACCGAGAGCAAAATGCCGCCATACGTCGCGGTCAAGGAAAGCGTATTCCCCTTCGCCAAGTTCCACGGCGTGGATACCCTGCTCAGCCCCGAGATGAAATCCACGGGCGAGGTGATGGGCATCGATCGCACCTTCGGCCTGGCTTTCGCCAAGGCCCAGATGGGCGCGGGTAACTCCCTGCCCAAGGGCGGCAAGGTCTTTGTGTCCGTGAATGATCGCGATAAGGAGAAATGCATCGCCCTGGTGCGCAGGCTGCATGGCCTGGGTTTCGAGATCATCGCGACTTCGGGCACCGTCTCGGCGCTGGAGAAGCACAAGATCCCGAGCACCGTGGTCAAGAAGGTCTCGGAAGGGCATCCCAACGTGGCCGAGATGATCGCCCGCAAGGAATACTCGCTGATTATCAATACGCCGTTGAGCAAGTCCTCCAAGGACGATGACGGCGTGATCCGCAAGGCCGCCTTGCTGGCGCAAATCCCCTACACGACTACGCTGTCCGCTGCCGAGGCCGCGGTGGAAGCCATCGCTTCCTTGCGTAAAGGCGAATTGGACATCTGCTCCCTGCAGGAGTTCTATCGGTTGGCGGGCATCCCCGAGGTAAAAGGCCTCATCCAACTTACGCCTGCCTGAAGCGGGCCCGGGGAAACCGGGCCTTTCCTTCAGAAGTCGGAAAGATCGTAGGGATCGGGCGCTGGGCGCTTCGCCGATTCTGTCAGGCTCAATTTCGTCAGGCTCAACTCCGATTTGTTGCTCCGCGGCGTCGCATTGCCGGGATCGACCGCCCTCAGCGAATATTTCCCGTCAGGCAGTTTCGGGATCAAGGGAGCCCCGGTCAACGGGTTGAACGGGAGGCCGTTCTTCGCGGCGCGATCCAATGTCGTTGTCCCTGTCACGGGGTGATCCGCGAGCGGGGAAATCGCGATGTCGGGGATGCTGCCGTAGTCGAAGCGCCCGGGTACGCGGTATTCTTCCTTGAGCAGGCTTGGGCCCGTGGTGAAGCTTGCCTTTTCCCCCGTAGGCTCGAAAGTGCGCCCCGGCATATGGGCCGGGATGAAATAATTCACCGGGTAGTTAGGCGTTAGGCCTTTCCGCTGCTTCGGCTCCAGGGATTCGAAATAGTTGGGCCCGACCGGGGTCTTCCCGAGCTTTCCCCTGGTGCCCGGGAGCCCGTCGGGGATGTGCCCGCCGAGGGTGTATTCCCGTTTGAGGACCTTCACCGCGCCCGCCACGCCTTTGGCCTTATGGACGGCCCGGTTCTTCAAATCCTTGGCCGTCGTGGCAGGGTTCAACGCCGCGAATTTGAAATCCGAAACTACACCGGAAACCTTTACGCCGGCATTCCAGGCCGCGAGTTCCGCCGCCTTCCGGGCCCTGGTGCCCAGGTCCGCCGATTTCTCCCCCAGCTTTTCCGCTTGCGCCTTCGCCTTTTCGAGTTGCCGGTTGAATCCCGCCTTGCCCATTCCATTTACATGCATGTTACCCCCTGTGTAACTGCATGGTATCTCCGGCCCCGGGCCGCGTTCCGGCGATCGAGGCGCGGCCGAGGGCCAGGTTACGGGCCGATCTGAAACACCCAAAGCGCAAGTTCCCCGTACGCGGGCGATACGCGGTTTTACCGGGAAGCGCGATTACAGGGTAACCGCGGAGGGAATACGATGCGGTTACGGGGGCAGCCTCTACCGGCCCAAGCCCGTCCTGTTGAGGCCGCGGCGTCAACGGGATGCACCGGTAAAGGGACGGTAAGGCGTGGAATTTCCGGTCGTGCCTCCGGGCAGGGTAACGTTTGTGTTACCCTGCCGATCCCCCGATCCCTTCCGACGTACCCGGGCGGGAGTCGATGTCCTCGAGCGCGTAGGGATCCTTGGGCTTGATGCGCGTGGGGGTATCCAAGGAGTACTCCGAAGGCCGGCGCGGCATGGGTGTTTGCGCCGTCAGGGTGAAGCTCCCGTCCGGGATCCGGGGGATGACCGGCATGCCGGTATCGGGATGGGCCGGCAACCCGTCGCGCCCGACCCGCTGCAAAGTCGTGGCCCCATCTTCCATTAACTGGGTGCGGCTATGTTGCTGCGCTTGGATATCGCGTTCCGCGTGCGGCGTCACCACGAAGTTCGGGATCTCGTCGTAATTGAATTTCCCGGGAACGCGGTACTCCTGGGGGAGCAGGCCCGGACCGGTGGTGAATCCGGCCATACGGCCGGTAGCTTCGATGCCTCCCTCTTGCATGGAGGCGGGGATGGAATATTGTACCGGATAATTGGGGGATTTTCCTTTTCGTTCCGCCTTCGACATAGCCTCGAAGGCATTGGGACCTACGGGTTCCTTGTCGAATAGGCGCCCCAGCTTCCCCCCGATCGGAGGTTTGGAGAACCCTTCGGGAATCTGCTTTCGGGCATCGAGTTCGCGCCCTAAGGCTTTGGTTTGATCGGCTATGGATCGGCCCTTGTTGGCGATGGCCTTGCCGGCATCCTTTGCGGTCTCCTTCGGGTGGATGGCCGCATGGGCGGTTGCCTGACCGGCTTTTTTCAGGGACTTTCCGGTCTTATACAGGCCCGCGTCGGTGGCCTCAATGGCCCTGCGTGAACCGTCACCGGCCTTGTCCAGCCACTTCCGCGCCTGCGCGCCGACGTCACCTATTCTCATGCAACCTCCCGCCCCCAGGTGTAAAGTAAGGCTGTGGCAGCGCTTTTCCCTCGGTCTATCCACCCCTTCGTACTTCCAGGTTACGCGCTTTCCGCGCGAAATCAGGCTATCGGCCCCTGGAAAAGCGCGGGGAATGGGGTGGGGAAGGACGCAAATTGGTACACTATACGCGCATGGATTTCCGCCGCGGTATCGGGCTTTTGGGCGTCGCTTTCGCGATGTCCGGCTGCGTGTATTTCAACACCTACTACAACGCCCAGAAGGCCTACGATCAGGCCATGCGCATGCGCGAGAAGCGCATCGACAAGAATCCCGAAGATACCATCCTGGTTACACCGGAAGAGAAGACCAAGCTCGAGCGCAGCATCGCGAAGTCTTCCAAGGTCCTGGAACTGTACCCGGATAAGAAAAAGTACCAGCCCAAGGCGCTGTTCCTCATCGGCGAGAGTTACCTGGTGATGGGGGAATATTCCAAGGCCATCCTCAAGTACGAAGAATTGGCGCGCTTCTATCCGGACGCGCGGGAAATGCCCACCGCCGATTTCCATCGGGCGGAATGCCTCTTCCTCGGGGGGCAATACCTGGCCGCCCGGCCCGCCCTGGAAAAGGTCATGAACGGATCGCCGCGCCCCGATTACCGCCGCGACGCCATGGCCATACTGGCCAAGCTGGAACTGCAAAGCAACTCCCCGGCCGCGGCCCTCGAGCTCTACGAGAAACTTCTCAAGGAACAGGCGCATACGCCGGAAGCGCGGGCGACGGCCCATTTCGAGGCGGCCAAGCTGGCTTTCGATCTCAAGCTATGGGAGCGCGCGCGCGGGCATGCCGTGGACAAGGATGTGAAGCAGTTGCCCACCAAGCTGCGTTACCGCTGCGAGACGCTTGCGGCCATCTGCCTTTTCAAGTTGGGTAAGCCTCAGGAGGGCATCGACGAATTCCTGGCGATGAAGAAGAACCGCCTCTACTACCCTTCGGTGTCCGAGATCGATCTGCAATTGGCCCAGGGCTACTTCCAACTGGGGCAGACCGCCAAGGCGGTGGAACTGCTCGCGGGCATACCCAAGCGGGCCCCCAAGACCGCCTGGTCCGCCGAGGCCTTCTACCGGCTGGCCGAACACCAGCTGCGCGACGTAAAAGACGAGAAGCAGGCCAAGGTCTTTTTCGATTCCGCCGCGGCCGCCGGATCGACTTACGAGTACGCCATCAAAGCCGCGGAGCGGTCATCGGCCCTGGCGCGGTTGGCCGAATTGCGCCATCCCGCCGATACCACCGCCCGGGACGCCCATTACCGCGACTTCATGATAGCCGAGCTGTTCCTGTTCAAGCTCGAGACGGTGGACAGCGCCTTGAATCACCTGGATCGCATCGTCGCCGATCCCCGCCAGGACTCCGGTCTGAGCATGCGGGCGGCCTATGCCCGCGCTTTCATCCAGGACGAATTCAAAGGCGCCAAGCCTATGAGCGACAGCCTATACCGCTATGTCCTCGAGAAATACCCCCGCACCGAATTCGCCAAGCAGGCGGAGCGGAACCTGGGCCTCAAGCCTTCGGTGCAGACCCGCGAGGACGAGGGCCATAAGGCCTTTCTGGCCGCGGAGGAAACGCGTTTCAGCGGCGGGGATGTGCGCGGCGCGGTCATACCCGCTTACGCCAAGGTGGTCAAGGATTTCCCGGATACCCACGAAGCCGCCAAGGCCCAATTCGCCATCGCCATGCTTTACGAACAGATCGCCAATGGGGAAGAGAAGGTCCCCGGCAGCCGCGATTCCGCCGTCGACGCCTACCAGGTCGTCCGGGAACGCTATTCCAATACGCCGCAAGGCGGCGTCGCCGAAGCCAAGCTGGCGGCCGCCGGCATCGGGCCTCGGCCCAAGGGCGGGTCCGCCGCGCCCGCCAAGTCCGCCACGCCGACCCCCGTAACCTCCGCGGTACCTACGGGCGCCGCCGTTCCGGGAACGGCAACGCCTACTACCGGAACCCCAGGCGCCGTCACGCCGGCTGCCACCGGCACTCCGGCCGCGGCCGCGGCCGCGCCCACGACCACCGAGCCGGCTCCGGCGCCGGCCACCTCGACACGCCCCAATACCGAACAGCGTTACCCCGGCATGGGCCGGCACACCCATGAAGGCCAGCCGCCGGTTCCCGAAGCCACGCCCATCCCCGCCACTACCGATACCGCCGCGGCGCCTCCCGATGAGAAGCCGAAGGAAGAAATCGATAACGGGTACGAGAACGTTGACCAGTACTGATCCCCGCCTTGCCCTCGCGCTAATCGCCTCTTTGTCTTTGGGCGCTTGCGCCATCCATCCCGGTCCCGGTCGGGCGGGATACGATAGGGACATGGGCCAATACCCGGAGAAGACGCGCGGCCGTGCCTCCGGGTACGCGGAAGAAGGCATCATCTCGTATTATGCGGATAAGTTCGACGGGCGGCGCACCGCCAGCGGCGCGCGCTTCGACAAGAATGCCTTCACAGCGGCCCATCGCTCCCTGCCTTTCGGCACCAAGGTCGAAGTGACCAATCTGGACAACGGCAAAAGCGTATTGGTGCAGATCAACGATCGCGGGCCCTATTCGGAAGCTCGCATTTTGGATTTGTCGCCCGCCGCCGCGCGCAAGATCGGTCTGATTGGGCGGGGCACAGTCAAAGCAAAAGTAGTGGTGCAATGATCGGGTGGGGTTATCGCCCCACGCCCGAAGCCTGACGCCCGGCGATCTTCGCATCGACGACCGGAGCGGCCTTGACCTTCCTGCGATGCTTCTGTCCCTTCCAGGTGAACTCCCCGAAACTCCCCGCCAGCACCGCCGCGATGATGAGCGGTATGTGCAACAAGCTGGTCGGCAGGAACCAACGCATCAGCTCCCGCTTATCGAAAATTCCCGAGGCCCGGCGCATCACCAGCCAGTCGGTTCCCGTCTTGACGCACCAACTCGCGATGCCGGGCACCAACCAGCGATGCTGGAACAGTCCCGCCACGATGCAGATGGGGATGACCGCGTAATAGCTGAAGATGACGGAGAGGAAAAGCGTTTGTTTGAACTGGTAGAGGCTGCACTTGCTGGCCCAGCGTTTCCGCTGCTCCCAGAATTGCCCGACGCTCAGGGGCGGTTCGGTTTGTACCTGGCTCTCCGGCCGGATGGCGTAGCGGATGCCCCAGCGGCCGTTCCGGTGGATGGATTGGATCAGGAAATCGTCGTCGCCGCTGACGATCCCGCCATGGCTGGCGAAACCGGCCACCTCATCGTAGACCTCCCGGCGGTAGGCGAGGTTGTTGGCGTTCCCGTTTACGGGAAAACGCAGGCCGATGAGGGCTGCGGCGACCACGGCATAGGAGAAGAATTCCAGGCTTTGCACGCCTTCCCAGGTTCCGGTCCCCGCGGCGTAGTACGTCGTCAGTCCGGATACCAGCCCGGTGTCGGAGGAGAACTCTTCCACCAGGGCTGAGACCCAGGCGGGGGACATGATGCAATCGGCATCGGTGGTTACGATGATTTCACCGCTCGCGATCAGCAGGCCTTGGCTCAAGGCATATTTCTTCGGGCTGAACCCCGGCGCTGTCTCGCTCAGGGATAAGTATCGGAAGCGCCCGGGCATACGCGCGGCATACTCGGCCAGGATGGAGGCGGTTCCGTCCTCGGAACGATCGTCCACGACCACAATCTGGAGCTTGGCGGCCGGATAATCCTGGGCCTCCAGGCACTCCAGGCATTTTCGGATGCGTTGTTCCTCGTTGCGGGCGGCAATCAGGACTGAAACCGTGGGTTTCTCCGCCAGCGGCTTCCCGTTCGTTTTGCCCAGACGGCCCAGGCCCCGTATCAATTGGAAATTAAGGAGGGAATAGATGGCATTGGCGGCGCCCAGACCGATCAGAACAGGAGGAAAAACCATGGGGTCCGCCATATGAGGCGAAAGGGGGCGAATTTGCCCCCTTTTCACCCCATCTGTGCCCTAAAATATACACGGAAAACCCCCGTACCATTTGACGGAAATGGGCCATTTTGACTACTTTAAACCCCGTTTTGGTACTTTTGCTCAGTTTGACATCAGATAGCGAGTCCAAGGAGTTTACGCTCCAGGGCTTAAGCGAGGATCACCCGGAATTAGTAGAACTTGGGTGCGGCGGAGACATATCCGCCAAGGTCAAGTGCGTTCCGACCATGACCCATCTTTTGATGGAGTTGTTGGTTAAGGGTTCCATCACCTTGGATTGCGGCCGTTGCTTGGATAAGCTCACGGGTGCATTCATGGTGAAGCTTCGCTTGCTGGTGGAGAAAAAGGATAAGCAGGGACTGGAGTGGGATGAGAGTGATGGGTTAGGCATCGAGGAGTATCTGGTCAAAATCGGGCCGGATATCCAGGAAATTCCCCTGGAGCACCTCATCGCCGAGCAAATCATCCTCAACTATAATCTCAATCCCCTGCCTTCCCTCGATGAGAAGGACCGCTGCAACCAATGTGGACGCCAGGCTTTCCAGGCGGAAGCGGTTCGCAAGGACAGAGTGGACCCGCGGTGGGAAAAGCTCCAGGCCCTTAAGAAGCCTGAGCAGGAACCCCCAAAGGGCCAATGACGGATACGGGAGACCGTTGAAGTTCGTACGAAATCTTGACTGGAGTCGATCATGGCAGTTCCCAAACGAAAAACCTCAACGGCCCGCCGCGATAAGCGGAAGACGCATTACAAGCTGAAGGCCCCGTCCATCACGAAGTGCTCGCATTGCGGGCAGACGAAGATCTCCCACCGGGTATGCAGCAACTGCGGTTACTACGCCGGGGCGGAAGTCCGCCAGCCGGCCGAGTAAGTTCGGTTCATGATTAAGGTGGCCCTAGACGCCATGGGTGGCGATCACGCCCCCAAGGCGATAGTGGAAGGCGCTATCCTGGCCGCCAAGGAAGCCCAGGGAAAATACGGGATCGTCCTCACCGGTCCCGAAGACGTGATCAAAGCGGAACTCGCCTCCTTCGGCTACGACGGCACCGGCATGGAAATCCACCATGCCCCGGACGTGGTCACGATGGAAGATTCGCCCACCGTCGTACTCAAGCAGAAACAGAATTCCGGCCTCTTCGCCTGCGTAGCCTTGCAGAAGGCCGGCAAGGTCCAAGCCTCCATCAGCGCCGGCAATTCCGGCGGCATGATGGCCGCTTGCCTCATGGTGCTCGGCCGCGTGGGCAGCATGCCCCGGCCCGCCATCGCCTGCGATGTCCCCTCCTTCGGCCGTAACATCACCTTGCTCGATTGCGGCGCGAACGTGGACGAGAAGGCGACCGCCCTGGTCCACTTCGGCATTTGCGGCAGCATCTACGCCGAGACCATGCTCGGCATCAAGAACCCCAAGGTCGGCTTGCTGAACATGGGCGAAGAGGAAAAGAAGGGCACCGAGGTCCTGCAAGAAGCCCATCAACTGCTCAAGCAGGCTCCCATCAACTTCATCGGCAACGTGGAAGGCCGCGACATCATGCTCGGCGAGACCGACGTGATCGTAACCGGCGGCTATACCGGCAACGTGGTGCTGAAGCTGATGGAAGGCTTCTACGAATACCACGTGAAGACCTTCGGCAAAATCGCCGGCCCCGCCGGCGATCGATTCCACGAGGATTGGGATTATTCCAATCGCGGCGGCGCCATGCTGCTGGGCCTCAAGGGAACGGGCCTCATCACCCATGGACGCGCGAACGCCAAGGTGATCAAGAACGCAGTGGATCTCGCCTTCCGGTTGGCCAACAACCAGGTTGCCGAAAAGATCGCCGACAAGCTGAGCCAGGTCGCCTGATGGGCGCGGTCATCCGCGGCATCGGGGTCTACTACCCCGACAATATCGTTACCAACGCGGATATCGAAAAGATGGTGGAAACCACGGACGAGTGGATCACCACGCGCACGGGCATCCGCCAACGGCGCCTGCTGCCCAAGGATTCCCCTTTGATGGCCTCCGATTTCGGGACCTTTGCGGCCAAGGCCGCGATGGATAAGGCGGGCATGACCGCCGACGACATTGACGGCATCATCTGCGCCAATATCAATCCGGACAAGCAATTCCCCGCCACCGCCTGTTTCATCCAGGCCAAGCTGGGCGTCAAGAACGGGTTCGCCTTCGACGTGACCGCGGCCTGCGCGGGCTTCGTCTACGCCTCCAATATGGCCCACCTGATGATCGATGCCGGGCAGGCCAAGAACGTGTTGGTCATAGGCGCGGAAATCCTTTCCCGCGTGCTCGATTGGACCGATCGCAACACCTGCATCCTGTTCGGGGATGCCGCCGGCGCGGTGGTCTTCTCCCAAGGCCCCAAAGATCGCGGCGTCATCCTTTCCCAGATGAAAAGCGATGGCTCCCAGGCCGACGTGCTTTACCTGGACTGCGTTGGGGGTGGCAGTTCCTCGGCCGGCAAGGGTATGGCCATGGACGGCAAACAAGTCTTCAAGGCCGCCGTCACCGAAATCGCTGACATCGTGAAAAGCACCCTCGCCAAAGCCGGCCTATCCCTCAAGGACCTGGACCTGCTGGTGATACATCAGGCGAACATCCGTATCCTCAATGCCATCGCCGATAAGCTGGAGTTGCCCCCGGAGAAGATGATCATCAACGTGGATCGCTTCGGTAACACTTCGTCCGCCTCAATCCCTTTGGCTTTGCACGACGCCGAGTCCCAGGGAAAATTGCAACCGGGAAAGCTGGTGGCGTTGGCGGGAGTGGGCGGGGGCATGAGCTGGGGATGCAATCTGCTGAGATGGTAAGGCCCTGCGGCCGGTTGACTCGAGGTTTAAGGTCCAAGGTTTAAGGGAAAACTGAACAGCAGTCTAATTAGATGTTTCCTTCCCTGAACCTTAAACCTTAGACCTTAAACCTTTTTTACCCACAACCGAGACCAACCCATGTCCAAACGCATCCTCCTCTTCCCCGGTCAAGGCTCCCAATACGTCGGCATGGGCAAGAAGCTCGCCGAAACCTCTCCGGCAGCGAAGGCCATTCTCGACCGCGCCAATTCGGTGCTGGGCTTCGACCTTGCCGATCTCCTCTTCAATGGGCCCGAAGACAAGCTCACCCGTACCGACAATACCCAGCCCGCCATCTTCACCGTCTCCATGATGGCCATGGAAGCCGTGCGCGCGGCGGGCGTAGCCTTCGATTTCGTCGCGGGTCATTCCCTGGGCGAATACTCAGCCCTGTGCGCCGCCGGCGCCTTCTCGTTCGAAGACGGATTGGCCCTGGTGCGGTTGCGCGGATCCCTGATGGCGCAAGCCGGCGACAAGAGCCCGGGCTCCATGGCCGCCATCCTCGGCTTGGAGGCGGACAAGCTGGGCGCGGTGCTCAAGGAAGCATCGTCGGCAGGCATCGTGGTGGCCGCCAATTACAATAGCCCCTCGCAAATCGTGATCTCGGGTTCGGTAGCGGGCGTGCAGGCAGCCGCCAAGCTGGCTGAAACCGCCGGTGCCAAAAAGGTTGTCATGCTCGCGGTGAGCGGCGCCTTCCATTCCCCGTTGATGGAATTCGCCGTCCCCGGCCTCAAGGACGGTCTCGCCAAGGTCGCCATCAAGGCGCCCTCGGTCCCGTTGCTCTCCAATGTGGAAGCCGCGCCGGTTTCCGATCCGGAAGCCATCCGCGGACTACTCCTGCGCCAGCTGACATCGCCGGTGCGCTGGGTGGAATCGATGCAGGCCGCCCTCGCCGCCGACGCCAAGGAAGCCCTGGAAGTGGGCCCGGGCAAGGTGCTGATGGGCCTGGCCCGCGGCATCAGCCGTGACATGAAGGTTACCCCGGTCGAGAACCCGGAAGACTTGAAAGCCTAAGCCTGCAAAGGCGGAGATAAGGATAAGCCATGGCCGACTTGAAGGGACAAACCGCGATCGTGACCGGCGCCAGCCGCGGCCTGGGATTCGCCATCGCCGAACGCTTGGCCAAGGCCGGCGCCACAGTGCACATGTTGGCCCGCAACCAGGCCGGCGTTGATGAAGCCGTCGCCAAACTCCAGGCAACCGGGGTGCAGGCCAAGGGCTGGGCCGCCGACGTCGGCGACGCCGAATCGCTGGCGAACGCCTTTACCGCCATCGTCAAGGAATCGCCCAGCGTGGAAATCCTGATCAACAACGCCGGCATTACCCGCGACGGTTTGCTGATGCGCATGAAGGATGAGGATTTCGACGAGGTGGTCCGCATCAACCTGCGTTCCGTTTTCCTGGGTACCCGCGCCATTCTGCGCACCATGCTCAAGCAGAAATACGGCCGCATCATCAACCTGACATCCATCGTAGGCGTGCACGGCCAGGCGGGACAGGCCAATTACGCCGCGTCCAAGGCGGGCATCATCGGGTTCACCAAGAGCACGGCCAAGGAAGTGGCCTCTCGTTCGATCACCTGCAACGCGGTGGCTCCCGGATTCATCGATTCCGATATGACCAAGGTGCTTACCGAGGATCAGAAAACCGGAATCCTTTCCGGCATCCCCATGGGCCGTATGGGAACGCCCGATGAAGTTGCGGCGCTCGTCGCATTCCTGGCATCCAAGGACGCGAGCTATCTGACCGGACAGGTTTTCGGTATCGACGGGGGCATGGGCATCTAGTTGGAAATCATGGTTTTTCGCGGGATTTTGGGGTTCAAGCAGCCACCTAAACCTTCAAATCGCGAGTTTTAGATTATATATTTACCCTACCTTTCGAAGGAGTATTGAATGTCTGAGGATATCAACCAGAAAATCACCAAGGTCATCGTCGAGAAGCTCGGCGTATCCGAGGATCAGGTCAAACCCGAAGCCGCTTTCATCGACGACTTGGGAGCCGATTCCCTGGACCAGGTTGAATTGGTGATGGCCCTGGAAGACGAGTTCGACATCGAAATCCCCGATGAAGAAGCCGAAAAGCTGAAGAAAGTCAGCGACGTCATCGCCTACGTCAATTCCAAGGCTTAACCCCCCTTATATCCAATAGGAAGCCGGCGCCGGGTCCACCGGGATAGGCGCCCCTCCGATGCTCTTCGACTTTCTCCGCAAAATGTTCAAGGGAGGGCGGAAAGAGCCTTCCTTATCCGAGTTGGAGCGGATTCTGGGGTACCGTTTCCAGGACAACGCCATCCTCATCACGGCGCTTTCCCACCGCTCTTACGTCAACAGCCAGCGCACCGAAAAGAAAATCGAATCCAACGAACGCATGGAATTCCTGGGCGACGCGGTACTCAATATCGTCGTCACCGATTACCTCTACCACGAATATCCGGACAAGGAAGAGGGCCGGATGTCGAAGATGAAATCCCTCGTGGTCAGTTCGCGCGTGCTCGGGCTCTGCGCCGATGATTGGAAACTGGGGGATTTCATCCTCCTTAGCCGCTCCGAGGAAAAATCCGGCGGGCGCAAGCGTCTCAGCATCTTGGCCGACGCCTACGAGGCCGTGATTGGCGCTGTATACCTGGACGGCGGGATCGAGGCCGCGCGTAAGTTGATCCATTCCTCCTTGATGAAAATCATGGACGAGGTGTTGGACGACGAGGAATTGGCGAATTACAAATCCAAGCTGCTCGAGTACACGCAATCCCGCGGCATGGGAATCCCGTCCTACGACGTGCTGCAGGAAACCGGACCCGAACATCAGAAGAGTTTCGTTGTGGGAGTATACGTGCAAAACCAGGAATGGGGCCGCGGCGGCGGTAATTCCAAGAAAAGCGCCGAACAGGCGGGGGCGCGCGTGGCCCTGTCCAACATGAACGTCGAGAAGGACAAGTCCGAGACGGGCCGCGGCGCGGAGGACTCCCACGGGTCCCGCTGATCGGCGTTACCGCGGGGCCTGCCTTCATTCCACCGCCCCCGGGCGCACCCGGTGATCTGGCGCCTGCTCTCCGAAGGCGATCCCGCCCACGGTCTTCCCGGAGCGCGGAACATGGCCCGGGACGAGGCCATCTTGGCCGGCGTCGAAGCCGGAATCTCCCCGCCTACCATCCGGGTCTACGGCTGGTCCCCAGCCTGCATCAGCCTCGGCCATTCCCAGCATGCGGACCGCGAACTCGATTTGGAAAAGGTCGCGGCCATGGGCTTCGACGTGGTCAAGCGCCCCACCGGCGGCCGGGCCGTGTTGCATATCGATGAACTTACCTACTCCGTAATCGCTCGCGCCGACGCCGAGCCCTGGTGCGCCACCCAGGCCTCGTCCTACCGCGCGATCTCCCAAGCGGTAGCGCAAGCCTTGGCCGGAGCGGGCTTCGGGGTTACCCTGGACCGCGGTTACCCGGTGGAAAAACCCCAGGAACTCCGCGCCATGACCCCCTGCTTTTCCTCAACCGCCCGTTCCGAAGTGGTATTCGGGGACCGCAAGGTGGTGGGCTCGGCGCAGCGGCGGACGCGGGACGCGTATCTGCAACATGGTTCTATTCTGGTTTCACGGAACCACCGCACCATCGTGGACTGTCTAAAGCTGGATATGCGCGATCATGCCGGATACCTGGATGTACTGGATCGGAACGCGGTTTCCCTCGAAGAAGCCTTAGGACGCAGCGTACGCTGGGAGGACCTCGCGGAGGGCTTCGCGGAACGATTCGTTACGGCGCTTGGGGCCGACTGCGGGAAGAGTGGGCTGACTGGGGAAGAGAAAAAAAGAGCGCTTGAATTGGAGCTGTATAAGGGAGCGCACATTGGCGCTATGAGTGAGATCGCGTTTGGCGTCGGGCGTCGGGCGTCGGGCGGAAGAGAAGAATAGATTTATGTCATGGAAGAAAAAACCCAGGCGTATAAATATTTGCTCGTATGGCAACGGTCGATGGAACTCTTACCTCAAGTATACAGAGCGACGAAAAATTTTCCGCGTGATGAAATGTTTGGATTGACGAGCCAAATTCGTCGGGCGATGGTTTCTGTTCCTTCGAATATTGCTGAAGGACAAGGGCGTTTCCATCCAAAAGAGTTTTTCAACTTCCTCTCGATAGCCAGAGGTAGCCTGGCTGAAGTAGATACGCTCTTGAATGTGGCGTCTCGACTTGGCTATCTGGACCGAAAGTCCTTTGATAACCTTGAAAATCAATCAATCAAAATCAGACAGCTGCTACAAAAACTAATGCAAAGCGTGCGGGCAACTTCAACGCCCGACGCCCGACGCCCGACGCCAAACGCTATGTTGGATAAATGTTAGAAGTCTCCAACCTCTCCGTAGCTTTCAAAGGGGATCTTGATTTTATCCCAGTGACCCACGACGTCTCCTTTTCCCTCGCCCCCGGCGCCACCCTTGGCATCGTCGGCGAATCGGGTAGCGGAAAGTCGGTCACCTCCCTGGCCCTGATGGGCCTGCTGCCGCAACGTAGCGCGCGGGTTACCGCGGATAGGCTTACCTTCGATGGGAAGGATTTGCTGAAATTGCCCGCGAAGGAAATGCGCGCGCTGCGCGGCAAAGAGATCGCCATGGTGTTCCAGGATCCCATGACCAGCCTCAACCCCTTGATGCGCTGCGGAGAGCAGATTGCCGAGGCCATCCGCTTGCACCAGGGCAAGGGCCGATCCGAAGCGCGCACCGAGGCGGTGGCCTTGTTGGAGCGCATGGGCATCCCCAATCCGGAACGCCGGGTGGGAGCGTATCCTTTCGAGCTGTCCGGCGGCATGCGCCAGCGGGTGATGATCGCCATGGCGCTTTCCTGCCGGCCCAAGCTCCTGATCGCCGATGAGCCGACCACTGCCTTGGACGTGACCATCCAGGCCCAAATCCTGCGGCTGGTCCGCGATCTGCAAAAGGATTTCGGCATGGCCCTGATGCTCATCACGCATGACCTGGGCATCGTCAAGGACATGGTCGAGGATTTGCTCGTGATGTACGCGGGCCGCATCGTTGAGCGCGGCCGCGCGGCCACGGTGCTGGAACGGCCTACCCATCCTTATACCTTGGGCCTGCTCAAGTCCATCCCTTCCCTGGAAACCAAGTCCAAGCGGCTGGTCTCCATCGATGGGGTGGTTCCCAAGCCCACGGATGTGGTCCCGGGATGCCGGTTCCATCCCCGCTGCGCCTTTGCCATCGACGCTTGCAAAATCCAGGTGCCGCGTATGGAAGGATCTCCGGATCAATCCTCGGCGTGCATCCGCAGGGACGAATTGGCGAAAGGTTTGGATTGAGCGGCCCGGATACGGTAGGCGGCAACGGCAAGCCCCTCTACGACGTGATCATGACCTGCAACTACTCGCCCTGGTCCAGCTACTCCGGCGGCGGGCAGAAGTCGGTGCATATGCTGGCGACCGCCATGGTACGGCAGGGGATGCGGGTAGGCGTGGTCTACAGCAAGGGGCCGTGGGAATCGGTCAAGGACCATCCCCAACCGGAATATGACGTGCATTGGGCCGGGTTCGTTTCCTTCAAGCCGAGTATCAGCTCCCCGTTGCGGTTCCTGAACGGGATCCTTTTCTGGCGCAAGGTGCGCGCGCTCTCTTCGGCCAACACCATCATACATGCCAACGGCGATGAGGCGAGCCTGTTCTCGTTCATCCCCAATAAGGCGCGATTCATATACACCAACCGGTATCCCGAGTTCCCGGAGTTCATGCTGGCGAACGCGGGGCGCAGCTTCCGCAATCCCCTGACCTGGCTTGCCATCTTCTGCAAGGAACCGCGTTTCGCGGCCATCGCCCTGGGCCTACGGGGCGCGGACGCGGTCACGGTTACCAGCGATCATTCGCGCTCCCAGGTATCACGATCCTTCGGGGTGGACGCCAAGACGCTCACGGTGGTGCCCAACGGTATCGATCCGGATTTCCTGGAGATGCCCATCGACACCGGCAAGAACCAGGGAGTGCTTTTCTTCGGCCGATTGACCCGGGCCAAAGGCCCCGACCTGGCTCTGGAAGCCTACGCGCGCCTGCCCGCCGACCTGCGCGAAGCGCATCCCCTGAATTTCATCGGCAATGGGCCGGTGCGCAAGGAGCTCGAAGAACGCGCCAAAGCCCTGGGCGTGAAGGCGAACTTCCCGGGTTGGGTCTCGGGACGGGAATTGGCGCGGGTGATCCTGGACCATCGCGCGGTATGCCTGCCCAGCCGCGAAGAATCATTCGGCAATGCCGTGGTCGAGACGCTG
>JAHFCH010000253.1 GCA_023249635.1 Fibrobacterota bacterium | reverse complement strand
ATGCCCGCCGAAATCGTAGCCGAAGCTGACCATGGACCAGACCTTGATAAGGGGGCTGGCGTTCACGGCGAGCTTGAGCGTGAAATTGGCGTCCATGGAATTCCCCTCGGCATCGGAGCTGAGGTTGGCGGGGAATTCCAGGTACTGATGATGGAACAGGCGATTGTAGATGGTACCGGAGAAAGCCACTTTGTCCAGGGACCGGGAGAGGTTGGCGTCGGAAAGCCGTTCCTTGATGGCGGCGGTATCGAGCGCCGCCAGGGAAGCGACTTCGGCGGTGGCGGTGTCGATGGTTTCGGCGTGAACGCCGACGGCGAGCAGAGCGATGAGAAATCTCATTTCGAAGCTTCCTCATTGGTTCCGGCGACTTTCAGCCTGCCGGGAAAATCCTCGAAGTCCTCATTGGAAACCGAGTACTCGGCGCCCGCGGCGCCGGCTTCCTTGGGGGTCTTCTTATAGACGACCACGTTGTCCATCCAGACCTTGAACGACTTGAAGCGTTCCTTGTCGATGTCGAAGCTGAAGCACGAGATGGAAGTCCAGTTGAGGGTATTGGAGATGCGGGCGTTCACCTCTTCGCTCCAGTAACTGCCGCGGCCGCCGAAGGCCTTGAGCGGGATGCGGATGCGGCGCCATTCGTTGTTCATCACCTTGGAGTAGCTGCGCGAGCTGACCCAGACCTGCAGGGGCCGGCCGGCGGGATTGTTGCCGTTGTCGAGCAGGCCGAGGCTGAAGACTTCCTTGCCTTCGCCGCCTTTGACCCAGAGTTCCAACGCGCCGGTTTCCAGGATCTTGGAAAAGTCAAGCGGGGAGGGGGAACATACCGCGCCGCCGGAATAGGCGTCGGGCTTGAGATTCACTTCCAGGGAGAATTGGCCGTCATGGGCCTGGGCGTCCGTGATGGAAGGCATGGGATAGCCGCCGCCATCCGGGTAGGCCCAGATTTGGGCGCCGGGGATGGTATTCTCGGCCACGAATTCGGCGGCGATATTCTCGCGGCGGATTTTGACCTTGGGCTTGAAGGCCAGGACTTTCTGGCTGCGGTTGCGGAGCTTGTCGAAACCGGAGTGCCCGCCGCCATGGCCGATGACCGAGCGTTCCGGCAGGCGCAGCGCGTCGTCCGGGTCGGTATCCGCATGGGCGGGGAGGGCTAGGAAAAGGGAGGAAGAGATAACGGCGACCGCGGCGTGCAGGAGCAGGGAGGGGACCCGTCCCGAGGCGCCGCGGTGCGCCGCCATTTTCGATCCGAACACTTTAAAACCAAACACATTCATACTGATCATTCGCGAAAGCAGGTGTTTCAAGTCCATCACTCCTGGCTGGGGCCTGCGGGGGGCCGCCGGCTTCCGAGATTTGGGAACGATCAGTTCGCTAAAAGAAAGGGGAGAAGAGAGGTACCCTTCTCCCCCACGGATATTACCGATTACTTACTTGAGGACCGTGAACGAACCCGTGGTCGCGAAATTCGCGCCCGCGGCCTGCACCATGTACACGCCGTTCTTCAGGGCGGATACGTTCAGGGAGTTGTGCGAACCGTTGACCGAACCTTCGGCCACCACGTTGCCGGCGATGTTGCGCACGGTGACGTTCAGCTCCGAAGCCAGGTTGCCGAACTGTAGGTTGCCGTTGATGGCCGAGAACATGGCCGGGCGGACGGACTTGCCGTTGAGCACGATGGGCAACGAGGAGTAGCGGTTTTCGGTGATTTTGCAATTCGCGCCGCTGAAAGCGACCTTCTTGATCTTGAGCACGTGGGGCACGGTGTCGTAGGAAGCGGTGGCTACGCCCTTGAGCATGCCTTCGTACAGGAAGCGGATGCGGCTGACGGTGGACTGGTCGAGGAACACCTTATGGGCGTCGTCCTTCCACTTCTGCGCGGGACCGGTGACGCCATGCAGCTTGAAGGTCTTGGTTTCCAGCGCGCCGGTGCCGGTATAGCGCCAGCCGTACTGGGGGGCCAAGGCGTCCATGCGCTCGATCTGGGGGCTGAAAAGATCGATCCAGAGCAGACGGTCGGTATCGAACTGGATGGTCAGGTCCATCTGGTCGCAGGCGCCGACGTTGACTTCGTTGCCCTTCTGCCAGGACTGGAGGTCATAGATGTGCTTGCCGCCGGCGGTGTCTTCGGCCTTGGGCTTGGGCTGGATGAAGTCCACGATCCAACCGGCGTAGGCCCACTTCTTGGCGGGGGACACGTCGGCGGTGACGTAGATCTTGGAGGTGATGGCGCCGTCTTCGGTGTAGGCCTTGACGATATTGTCGCCGGCGAAGGCGTCGCCCTTGACCAGGTCCGAAGTGCCGTCGATGGGATCGCGCACCTTGGAAGAACCACCGATGGCGGGCCAGGTGTCCGCGTCGGCGAGCCAGGAGCCGCCGCCGGGCAGCATGTTCTGGCCGGGCTCGGTTCCGGTAAAGTCGTCCACGACCACCTCGGCCGCATAGGCCGCGCTGGCGGCCAGCATCATGCCGGCCAAGATGCTATTTCTGATGATCGGATTCATTTTCAGTTCTCCCGCTGAGTGATTTTGAGCCAGTCACCGCCTGCCATCCTTCACTGCCAAGGAGCCGGCGTTTACAGGAGTAAACCTATGCTCGAGGATCCTGTTTGTCCATGGACCCAAAAGCGAAAGTGATGAATTTTACTTCACCACCTGAAGGCGATTTTATGGCAAAATCAGGCTGAAAAAGGCACTTCCGTAAGGTGAGGAAGGAAAACTTCATCGCCCTATTTCACCGGTCGCGGGCGCGGCCGGGCGCTTGGATTTATCTTACCTCTGAATCGAAACCGGATGAGGATGCACATGCCCAAGCTGCCCCTGACCCACATGCTCGCCGCCGCCGTCGCGGTGATTTCCCTGAGCTCCCACGCCATCGAAACCAAGCAGACCAAGTCAGGCTCTGCAGGCGCTGCGTCCGCCGCGTCCGATAAAGAGCGCAAGGTGCTGATGGGCTATTACCCCAACTGGAGCCATTACAACGGCTTCACCGCCGAGAAGATCCCGTTCGAGTACCTGACCCATCTCTTATACGCCTTCTATATCCCGGATAACTCGGGCAACCTCACCAACTCGGATGCGCTGGATGCCGAGAACTTCAAGGAAGTGATCCGCCTGGGGCATGAGAAGGGCGTCAAGATTCTCGTCTCCATCGGCGGCGCTTCGCAATCGGCGAGCTTTCCCGTGTTGGCGGCCAACCCCGCGTCCCGCGCCAACTTCATCAAGAACTGCGTAAAGCTGGCGGAAGATTTCAAGCTCGACGGCATCGATCTCGATTGGGAATATCCCCTGGAGCCCGATGGCGACAACCAGCTTAAGCTCCATCGCGAAATGCGCGCCGCCCTCGACAAGCTGCCGCGTAAGGTACTCTTCAGCGCCGCCGTGCCGCCCGTGGATTACTGGGCGCATTGGTCGCAGGACGAAACCTTCCGCCTACTCGACTACGTGAACATCATGACCTACGATTTCATGGGCACCTGGGAAAAGAACGTCATCCCCAATTGCAGCATGGACCAGACCAAGTTATCGCTGGAATACTACGAGAAGAAGCGCGGCGTACCCCGCTCCAAACTGGTCGCCGGCTCGGCCTTCTACGGCAAATCCTTCGACGCGGCCACGGGCATGAACCAGCCCCATGAGGGCAAGGGCAGCGGCAACGACGGCATCTGGCAGTGGAAGGATCTGCTGGTGCAATTCAAGGCCGTCCCGTACCAGATCCATTGGGACGAGAAGACCCAGAGCGAGTTCGCCCTGGGCAACGAGGAAATAATCGTGTTCAACGGCATCCCCAGCCAGCGCGTGTTGGGCGACTACGTACGCACCAGCGATTATCCCGGCGTGATGTTGTGGGACTTGAACGGCGACGTGCCGGATACCAAGAAGTCCCTGCTCGTCTCGTTGTACCGCGGCCTGCGCGGGACCAACCACGGTCCCCTGCAAACCCCGCCCGCCATTCCCTGATCCCCCTTGGCCGCTAGTCCACCCCGCGCAGGAGCCCGAAACGGATCTTGCGCGTCTCCGCCCGCGGCGGGGCGCCCGTGCGCGCGTCCCGATCGCTCAGCAATAACGCGGTAAGCACGTAGACTCCCGTGCCCGCCTGCCCGCCCGATTCGGCGCGCCCGGTCCATACGATGCGGGCCAGGTAGCGCACGCCACCCGGCCCGCCCCTTTTCTCCAACGCATCCAGATCCTCAGCTTCCACGCGGCCTTGGCCCCGCGCCACGAAAGCGCCGGTATTGGTGAAGATGCGGAAGGCATAGGCGGTGGGCCCGGGAACCTGGAGCTGGAAAACCGGGCCCGCGAAACGGCCGTCCCGGAAGGCCGCGCATCCGCTACAGCGCCCGGGCCCGGGCAGGGGGGCGCCCTCGCGGCCGACGGGGATGAAGGCGGGCACGGCCCCCGGGGGTAACCTCGGGGATACGTTGGGGGAGCCGCTGGCGGGCGCATCGCGGGTCCCGTTGGGAAAGGTCACGTACACATCCAAGGGTCCGGGCGCGGGCGGGCGGCCTTCCAGACGGCGGAACTGGGGATGGACCGGGGTATTGCCATAGGCATCGCGGGCGGAACCGTCGAGGCTGAGCGCGACGGAGTCTCCCGCGACGGGCAGGACCGCCGAGCCGGAATCGAGCAGAAACTGATATCGCCGATCCCCGATTTTCTCCATGCGCGCGATGCGCACAGCGCCGAGGGGAAAAGCCCGGCCCTGGCCGACGGCAACGGCCTCGCCCCGGAAAGCCAGCGGTTCGGGCGCTGCGGGGTCGATGGTGGCCGGTTCGGAAAGCGTGATCAGCAGCCGCTTCAGGGGTTGCGTCGAATCCGGCTCGCGCACTTCGGCGGAAATGATGACGGGCGCGGCCGAATCGGCCACGGCGAAAAGCGTATCGCGCAGGGGGATATCCGCCTGGGCGAAGGCGCGGCCCGGGGGCGGCGCGGCCGCGAAGGAGGTGAGACCGAAAGGCAGGGGTACCGGGAAGGTTACCTGGGCCCGGTTGGGCGCGCCCGGGACGGCGGCGATGGAGGCCGGGGCGGTGGCCGCGGAGCTTCCCGCGATCGCACCGTCGGCGAAGGCGAATTCCAGGCGGGCGGGTAGGGCGGGGAGCGGCCCGGAGAATGTCACTATGGCGGTTTCCAAGCGTCCGTCGCCATCGCGATCCTGGACCCAGGCGCCGGTGGCCGAGAGCGGGGGCGCCGGCGGGATGGGGGGAATGGGCGGCGCATTGACCGTGAAGAGGATGGTTCCGCCCTTGCCCGAGCGCAGGCTGGTATAGGTCACGGTGTATAGGCCCGGCGCCAAGCCTTGCATGGCGGCGGTATCGATGGAGACGCGCGCCTTGCCGGTGTCGATGGTGATGCCGCCGAAGCTGACCCCGGCGGGCAGATCCCGCGCGGGATCGAGCCCCGGTCCGGACAGCTTGAAGCCGGCGCGGGCGGCCACGGTGTCGCCGTCCGGCGCGGCCCCGCAGCTCTTGTCCCCGGAAAGGATCTCGAAGAGATCGTAGCGTTCGCGTTTTCCTTCCAGGCTCTTACGGGCCCACAGGGATTGGTTCTGCTCGAAGAAGATGGAGGTCTGGATCAGCAGGTTGGAGCCCTGGGTCTTGCGCTCGCAGAAATACAGATCGAAATCGTACTTGTTCCCCGGCACCAAGCCCAGGGCATCGACATGCACGCTGTCCGACTCGGGCCCATGGGTGCCGCCGATGTCGATGGCGAGCTTGTTGTCGATATAGACCCAGACGTCGTCGTCGCCGGAGAAGCGGAACACCTGCCCCTGGCGGTAGCGGAAGCCCGCGTGCATCTCCATGCAGAAATGGAAATTGTGCTGCTTGCCGTCCACCCATTTTCCGGTCTCGCGATCGCGGTAATGGCTCATGTAGGTCTCGCCGAAGCGGTTGAAATCGTCGATGGGGAAATAGCTGTGGTCCGCATCGTCGTAGGAATCGTGCCCCCAATAGCCGCCGGCGTCCTTCTTGAAGCTGAGGTCGCGGCAGGTTTCGTAATTGCGTAGTGCGGGATCGGCATTATTGGAATCGGTCCGGAACCAATGATCGAAATGGGATTGGAAGAAGGATTTCGGCCCCTGCGTGGGTTTCTTGTCCGGGGGTAACACGGGGGATACCATGCCCTTGGTGAGCGCGCCTTCCATGCCGTCTTTCTCGAAGTCGGGATGCTTGGCGGAGAAATCGCGGATGGTGACGGCAAGCGGGAAGGCGCAGGTCCCGACGGTTCCCGCGGGGAAGGCGCGCAGCAGGGCGGGAGGGCCGCCGGGAACAGGTTGGATATATAACGTATCCGAGGTCGCGAAAGCGGCCGCCAGGTCGATGGACGCGGCGCTGCCCAGGCCGTCGCGCCCGAAGTTTTCCGTGCCCACGCGGGCGGAAAAGGCTACCGCGCGGCCCGGACCGGTCAGGTAATGGACGTACCATCCGCAGCGGGCGGGATCGGGCGAGGCCCGCATGGCGACGGCCGAGGTATCTCCGGAGATACGGATGGCCGGCGCCGTTTCGGGCCACGGGTTGAACAGATATACCACCTTGGCCACCGGGGGGATGGAGGTGACGAGAGGCGGCTTGCCCGGCCCCTGAGGTATTATCCACGCCTCGGTAACGCCCGGCGTTAGGAACACCTCGCCCATGGTGAAGTCCATACCGGAGTTGTCGAAGGTGAGCCCTCCGGCGTAGATGTTCCCGCCCGCGGGCAGATAGTCGACGAAATGGAATTTGTCGTTCTTGGCCGGCGCGGCTTCCAGGAAAGCGTACGCGTACCAATCGCCGGCCTCGGCGGTCATGCGCGTGCCGGGATAATAGCCCGGGTCCTTGCCTTGGATTTGGATGAAGGCCGGCGGCGACGGGCGGGTCGCGTCCGTGACCCAGGGGTTATACAGGTGGATGATGTAGGCGGAGCGGGCCGGTGCGGCCGCGGTGGCCGCGATGGCCCATGCCCACAGGAAACCGGACGCAGCTTTCATGATTGCCCTCCGGGGGGCAATGTAAGGGCGGGAGGGACTCCCCGGATGGGCCGGGCCGGGGATTTCCGATCAAGAATTTAGCCGGGGCTAGTTCCGCCGCAATTCGCGCAAAGCCCCGTCGATGGCGCCCAGCAGAGAGGTCTCGTCCGACGTGTCCTGGGAGATTTCCCAGAACATGATGCCCCCGCCGCGCTTCCAGGCCAATTCGGTTTTACGGCGCAGGGTAGGTTGGCCGTTGTAGAAGATGGTCCCAAGCGCATCGCGCTGGGCCGCACCGCGATCCCGCGCGATCAATTCCTTGTAGGTGACCGGCGGCGTGCGACCGTAGAACGGCACCCCAAGTATGGCCTTCTCCCGGGGGCAGCCGCGGCGGATCCAATAGTCCAGGCTCTTCTCGGCATCCGCGTAGCTGGAGTGCTGGCGCCCGCCGTCGAGGGAATATTTCCAGTCATAGGCCATGATGTTGAGGGCATCGAGGAGCGGGAACACTTCGGCTGAGAACCATTGCCCATTTTCGTCGTCCATGGCGATGACCGCGGCCGTGAGCATTTTACCGCGGGGCTTGAGCATTGACCGCAACTCGCGCATCATCTGGGTAAAGTCCCCGGTGGATTGGCGGTTGGGATATTCCCAATCCATGTCCACCCCGTCGAGGCGGTAGCGATCGACCAAGGCCGCGATGCCGGAGACGAAACGTCCCCGCGCGACCGGATTCGCGGCCATGGTTTCGAAGGGCGTGGTGATACCGTCGTTCCATCCGCCCACCGCCAGGCCCACTTTTACCCCCCGCGCATGCGCGAGACGGACCAGGGCGTTGAGGACGTCGGGATCGGGCTGGGTGAGGTTGCCCTCGCCGTCCGGATTGACGAAGGAATAGTTGATATGGGTGAGTTTGCCGAACTGGATGCGTTCGACTTCGGCCACGCTGTGGGTATACAGGTACGCGATGACCTTGAATTCGGCGGGATTGGAGGCGGGGGCATTGCTCATTGGGCAAAAGATAGCCAAGCGGCAGCGGGGAAATGGCGAACCGGGCGGGGGAAAAGGATATAATGGGAAGGCCTTTCCCCTTACGAGGAGTCCCCATGGCCAACGCGATCGAATCACTACCGGCGGGTATGGAAATCACCGGTGAGGTGACCCCGGATTTGGCGGCCGTGCTTACCCCGGGGGCGCTGAAACTCGTGGCCCGGCTCGAGCGCGAATTCGGGGCCCGCCGTCGCCAGTTGCTGCAGGCCCGCGTGGAACGCCAGAAGGAAATCGACGCGGGACGCCGCCCGGAATTCCTCGCTTCCACCAAGCTCATGCGC